>WRNQ01000108.1 GCA_009776565.1 Synergistaceae bacterium
AGCAACATCCGCGTTTTCAGCCTGTTTTATATCATCTGATCCGGAGGGAATCGCAATATCTTCGCTCGTCAACGGCTCTTTGTCGGGAGATAGATCCATGTCTTCGCTGGTTGTCAAAGCAACATCCGCGTTTTCAGCCTGTTTTATATCGTCGGATTCGGGGGAAATCGCAATGTCTTCGCTCTCTGGCAGCGCAATATCAGGCGAAGGCGCCGAGTCTTCGCTGGTTGTCAAAGCAACATCCGCGTTTTCAGCCTGTTTTATATCGTCGGATTCGGGGGAAATCGCAATATCCTCGCTCACAAACAGCGCAATATCAGGCGAGAGCGCCTCGTCTTCGCTGGTTGTCAAAGAAACATCCGCGTTTTCAGCCTGTTTTATATCGTCGGATTCGGGGGAAATCGCAATGTCTTCGCTCTCTGGCAGCGCTATATCAGGCGAGAGCGCCTCGTCTTTACTGGTTGTCAAAACAACATCCGCGATTTCAGGTTGTTTTATATCGTCTGAACCGGGGGAAATCACAATATCCTCGCTCGCAAACAGCGCAACATCAGGCGATAGCGCCTCGTCTTTACTGGTTGTCAAAGCAACATCCGCGATTTCAGGTTGTTTTATATCGTCTGAACCGGGGGGAATCGCAATATCTTCGCTCACCGGTAACGTTATATCAGGTGAAAGGTCTTGCGACTGCAGTTCNAGCGGACGGCTAATAGCCGNCCCTACATCTCTTCCGTTTATCAGCGATGTTTTACTGGAAATAGCATACATTGATGATACAAAATATATAACAAACAAAAAAAACAACACTACGTAACACAAAACATTTCGTTTCATATTTTATTACCTTTTCTGAGCAGCTGCGTCGATAACTATCTGCCTCAATTCTGGAATTTCCATTGCAAGTTTCACGTTAGCTGCAAACCATCCATTTTGTGTTCCACAGTCAAAACGCTCTCCTTTATATACTACTCCCCATACCGGCTCTTCTTTAAGCAAACGTTTTAAAGCGTCCGTTAACTGTATTTCTCCCCCTATCCCGGGTTCAGTATTTGAAAGTATTTTAAAAATCCCCGGAGAAAGAATATATCTTCCGATTATGGCTAATTGACTGGGGGCTTTATTGACAGATGGTTTTTCAACCATATCCTGAATTCTATAAACTCCGTCGGACAACTTTTCCGCCTCAACAATTCCATAACGGGAGACTTCCGGACGAGGAACTTCTTCCAACGCTATCACTGAACCGCCAAGTTTTTCATGAATTTGAATAAGCTGTAGCAAAGCCGGAGGGTCGGCTTTAATAACATCGTCCGGCAGTATCACTCCAAAATAGTCGTCCCTGCATATTGGTTCGCCACATAAAACAGCATGTCCAAGCCCCAAAGGTTCTGCCTGGCGTACAAACATAAAATTTGCCATTGCAGCTATTGAGCGAATCATTTCGTATTGTTCGGTTTTGCCTTTTGATTTTAAAAGGCTTTCCAATTCAAAAGAGCAGTCAAAATAATCTTCTATGGAACGCTTTGTTCTTCCTGTTATTATGACAATGTCATTGCATCCGGAATTTACGGCTTCTTCAACTCCATAAGAAATAATCGGACGGTTTACGAGCGGCAACATCTCTTTTGCTATTTCCTTCGTCACTGGCAGGAATCTTGTTCCCAAACCGGCAGCGGGAAAAATACATCTCAAATTCTTAGCTGTCATATTTTTTCTCTTTTGCATGTACCCGGAAAAATTCTATCAGGAACATCATAGTTTTCTTCATTAATTTATCATCGTACGCTTCGACAAAAAGGCGAAGCACCGCTTCAGTTCCCGAAGGACGAATCAGTACCCTTCCACGCCCATCAAGCATTTGAAGAGCTTCAGCAGTAGCAATCTGAATGGCTTCACGCGCAATTGTAACTCCTTTTGCAAGCTTTATATTTTTTAATAATTGAGGATATGGTTTAAATCTATCCACCAACGTATCAATATTCTCGTCAAGAGCATTACATGCTTTGAAAAACAAAAAAGCGGTGCACAGCCCGTCACCGGTGTTAGTATATGGTAGAGCAATGATATGTCCTGATTGTTCACCTCCAAGGAATGACTCGCATTCCTTCATTTTTTCAAATACATAGCGGTCGCCCACTGAACAGCGAAATAACGGTATGCCATCTTCCGCCAAATTGTTTTCAAGCGCGCCATTACTCATTACTGTTGCAACAACTCCTGAACCAAGCCCGCTTTTTGCGGCAAGCCAGCGCCCCAGAACCCAAAGCATTATATCCCCGTCAATAAGGCGTCCATGGCTGTCAACAATAAGCACTCTATCTGCATCTCCATCATAAGCGATTCCAACGGAACACTTATTACCTATAACATAATTTATCAGGTTGTCAAGGTGCATTACGCCAACGCTTTCATTTATATTAAGCCCATTGGGTTCAGCGCCAATCAGAGGAAACGAAACTCCAATTTCTTTCAATACCAGCGGCATAACAACGGAAGCGGCGCCATGAGCGCAATCGAATACTATCGAACGAGGAAGATTTTCACCATATTCAGAAAGTGAAGCTATACGTTTTGCATAGTTCTCAAGCATATTGGGCACTCTGCGTATTCCGCCGATAGACGCGCCGCCTGGACGCCATTCATCAGTAAAACTGTCTTCAAAAATATCTTCAATTATAAGCTCAGCGGTATCAGAAAGTTTAAACCCCTGTCCATCAAGAAATTTTATGCCATTATATTCAGCGGGATTGTGAGAGGCGCTTATAACAGCGCCGCCCTCGGCAGCTAAATTCTGAATTGCAAAACTCACACCCGGAGTCGGGATTACACCAAGAATCAAAACATCGGCGCCGGCGGAAGCCATCCCGGCAGCAAGCGCAGATTCAAGCATCATTCCCGATTTCCTAGTGTCCCTGCCCAATGCTATACGAGGGCGCGGAATCCCGCTTTCCACAAGAGATCTTATGTAAGCCCTCCCAAGTCTTAACGCCATTTCAGGCGTCATCAATCCCTGATTAGCCAAATCTCTTACTCCATCTGTTCCAAACAGGCAACGCTCTTTGCTATTTTCTTTCTGCATAATAGGTCCCTCTCAATAGCTTATAGTCGTATAGCTCAAAACAACTGTCACTTATATCAATTGACGTAGGGGCGTTTAGATAATAATCGCGCTTTTGGGTTTAAATTAATCATTTTTCGTACATCCACTTGCGCTATACTACGGTTCTCTTGTTATTGATATAGTAAATGGATTCACTTTTGTAATCCTGAATAATTGCGAATTAATCCTGGTTCTTACCGGAAGAACAGCTTGTCTTGAAAATATGTTTTGAGCGTCTACGTAAGCCTCGATATCAAGGCTTTCGGTAGCCGTGCTGTTAATACTAGACGGTAGTCCCTCTATTGTAACAGTTACGGCGTGAGGAGCAACTCTCCAATTTGTTCCCCCGCCACTTTCAATTGTAACAGGAATATTAACAATTTCTTTTGTTGCGGATACNGGNCGCAAAGCCACAGAAACCTTAACTGTTCCCTCTCCAATCACTGTCAGCGATCTGCCTTGTGGAGGTCTTACAAGAACCGCCATACTCGTCGATTCTTTTATTCCTGTTATATCAATAGTACTGGTTTCAATAAACGTTAATCCATCCAGACTTGCTTTTGGTCCTTCAACCAGGATTTCGGCAGGATCAATCATAGTCGACATCAACACATAGTCATCATCAGGCTTTCCGCTTATCCGCGCTCTTACTGGAAACATGCGGCGAGGATTTCCGCTGACAAGAATAGCCTTAAGTCTAACCTGCTTAGGTTCTACCCTGACCTCATCTTCAAAAGCCTCGGAGCTTTCAAGTTCCGTAGGTAATAGTAATTCTTTGCCAGACCGAAGCTCTTCCATTGTAGGCGAAATCTTAATTTTTCCAATTCGCGCCAGGTCACTCTCTATTCCTTTTATAGTAACCTGTTTTGGAATAATTTCCACTGAGTCCAAATATAATCCTTCCTGAAGGTCTCGGGGGAGAACAAGATCAATGTCAAGCAGCCTGTCAGCGTAGCGTGCAATATAGATTTCTACCTGCGAAGGGCGAGTTTCTCTGAGCGTTATTCCTTTTGGGAGAGTAACGTTCACAGGAATTCTGTAACGCCCTGTTGTAAAGCCGCGAGCATCAGCTTGACAAATTATATTATTTTCACTTAACAAAATATCCATATCACTTTCCTGACCGGAGACAGAAACCCATACTTCATTTACTCTGCTTTTCAGTTCAAGTGGAGGCTCAACGTTAATATAATCAACTTTGCATGAAATAGTCCTGTTTATCTCTCCCTTTTCTTCCGCTCCAATTACATAAGTCCACAATCCAACAGCAATTATTATTGATATCAACCATAGCGAAAACGGTTTTGTGAGAATATCGTCAATTTTTTGCAGGTGCATGAATATATTTCCTCCAATAAGACTTAAGATTTAATAAAAGAGCATTATGGGTTTCATCTCTGGCGCCAGAAAAATAATATACCAAAAGTTTCTTTATCTGAGCATCTTTCATATTGCGTGATAAATATCCCTTATAGACCATGGAAATTTCGCCGCGCTCTTCTGATACCACTAACACTATGGCGTCGGAAACGTCGGTTATCCCAATTGCAGCTCTATGTCTTGTGCCAAACCATCTTGATAACTCAACATTATCCGAAAGTGGAAGATAACAAGAGCTTGCAATTATTTGGTTCTTGTCAATTATCGCAGCACCGTCATGAAGTGGATTATCTTTCCAAAAAATAGAAATTATTAGTTCCTGGCTGATTTTAGCGTTAAGCCTCACAGCGCTCCTCCAGTATTCCTTTAATCCCGTTTCCTGTTCAAAAACGAGGAGAGCTCCAATTTTATTTGTTTTGAAATAAAGAAGCGCTTCCACTATTTCTTCCGCCAGAGTTTCCGCCTCTTCTCTCTTAACTTTGCGACGCCACAGATTTCCCCTTCCAATTTCTTCCAGAATATTGCGTAATTCCGGCTGAAACAATATGGGCACTGCAATAATCAGTACTGTAAGCCCCCTGTTGAAAAACCAGGACATAAGGCGAAAATCAAGGTAATTCACCATAACAGCCGATACCCCAAGGATTAAAAATCCTTTTATCAGTTGAATTGCGCGAGTGCCAACCAAAAACACCAAAGCACGATTAATCAGAAGAGTTACTATCAGGATATCGAAAAAATCTTTTATTCGAAAAAATTCCCACATATTGAACCCTCCTGTCTATACAAAATCAATACTCACGTACTTCGAGGTAAACAGCGCAAGCATAGCGGAATAATTGACGGCAAACTCCAGACTGTTCCCAAGATATAGCTCTTTTTTATCCTTGACAGACTCCAAATCAAAGATGAGATGGTCGCTTGAAGCTCCTAAAAGCTCAACGCCATCAAGAAGGGGAGTCAAACCAGCAACATTAACGTCTTGTCTGCCTATTGCCGCAATACCGCGCAACCGCTCTCCTCTGTCCTCAAAAAACTGTTGCTTCCCAAAAGCGTCACGTCCCGACTTTCCGAAAGGAACTGAAGGTTTTCGCCTAAGCTCGATAATTTCAGTTTCAAGAATCATCGTATACTTATTAAGCCAACTAATATCACGATGATTTGTAACATCAATTCCAAGCAATATGGCTTCACCTATGCGCAACGAGTTTACTTCGCCCGGAATCTCGCGCCTTTCCAAAAGCAACAGCGACGATGTGCTCCCGCCTGAACACACCAATTTGCCATACCCCATTTTTTCCAGTTTCAGTTTCATTTCGGCTAGCTGTTGCAGTTTGTCCGGCGATGGACATATGCCTCCAAAACATCCAAAATTAGCTGCGATTCCATGAAGCCGTAAGTTATTGCAAGAACTGATAATATCTAAAAAACTATCAACTTCATCGGGCATTATGCCGTCGCGCAAGTCTCCCATCTCAATCAGCAAAACTATCCCAAGCGCTTTTTTAATACCTGACTTTCTGCTCGCGTTATCAAGCAACGGCAGGCAATCCGGCAT
>WRNQ01000109.1 GCA_009776565.1 Synergistaceae bacterium
AACGCAATCCATAGCACAATCTCTAACGGCGGGAGCAAAGCCCCCGCCCTACATAATGACATTGGGGGCACGCGTTCCAGGTTTTTAGAACGCCCTCCCTGTTACATCCGGTTATACGTTATTTTTACAGGAATACTCCGCGTAATTCCGAGCGCTCGGCAACGCGCTGAATTGCTTTTAGGAACGCCGCGCGGCGCATCTTTACATTCTTTTCCTTTGCATATGACCAAACGTCTCTGAAGTTGCCGCCCATAATATTAACAAGACGCTTGTTATATTCTTCCCTGCTCCAGAAGAATCCGCTAAGATCCTGACACCACTCAAAGTATGAGCCGATAACTCCGCCTGAATTAGCAAGGAAGTCGGGTACCACTATGATGCCTTTTTTATCAAGGATTGCGTCTCCTTCTGTCGTTGTCGGATAGTTTGCACCTTCGCAGATGTATTTTGCTTTCACCTTGTCGGCCGTATCCTTATTAATTGTGTTTCCAGCCGCGCATGGCATAAGGATATCGCACTCGGTGAAAAGAACTTCCTCAATTTTCTCGCCGCCTGTGAAGCCTTCAAGGAGTTTCTTGGGATGTTTCCCCACATGCTCAAAAGCAGCCTTTATATCTATTCCATTCGCATTGTAGTAAGAACCGGTTATGTCGCTTATGCCTACAACTTTCGACCCTGCTTCGTCCATGAACTTTGCTGTAAAGCTGCCGACGTTGCCAAAGCCCTGAACTGCAACTGTCGTAGCTTTTGGGTCTTTTCCAATGGCTTTAAGAAGTTCGAGCGCGCACGTGGATATTCCAAGACCTGTTGCTTCGTTACGACCAAGCGAACCCCAGAAATTTACAGGTTTACCGGTGAAGACCCCCGGGTCAAGCTGATTACGCATTTTGCTTAAGGTGTCAATGAACCATACCATTACCTGCCCGTCCGTACCCATGTCGGGAGCGGGAACATCCGTCCAGGCGCCGAGTGCTTTATCGAGGCGCGCCGCGTATGTCCGGGAAATTTTTTCTTTCTCTCTCTTTGATATTTTGAGGACATCAACACACACGCCGCCTTTTCCTCCGCCGTAAGGAATACCGGCAAGCGCACATTTCCATGTCATAGCTATCGCCAAAGCTTCGCACTCGTCAAGGCAGACCTCCTTGTCGTAACGGATTCCGCCTTTCGCTGGTCCTATGGCTGTGTTATGCTGGACTCGGTAACCATCAAAAACTTGAATAGAACCGTCGTCCATTTCCACAGGTATTGAAATACAAAACTTTCTTTCCGAATGGCCCAGTATATTAGTAAGCCCATCCGAAAGTCCCATTTCCTCAGCTGCTCCGTAGAAATTTTGAAGAGCTGTGTTTAATTCAGGATTTGAAGACGTCCTCTTTTCAATTGCCATTAAAAACACCCCCACATGAATTTTTGTTCAAAACGTTACATTAATAATATCATTTTTTTATTGAAAAAGCCAAAGTTTACAACAAAAATAAACAATTTGTTTTACTTAATATGCTCTGTTAAGTAAATTTTTTGCAAAATCGCGTAAAAATTCTCCGTTTTCTCCTGAAAAAGACGCGTCAAGCGCTTTTATTGCGTTATTAGTACAGCTTTCAGCGAGCATGCGAGCTTCTTCTATCCCAAGCAGACCTACGAAAGTGCTTTTTCCCTGCTTCTTATCCTTTCCCGGAGTTTTTCCAATGTCCTTAGCGCTTGCCGTCACGTCAAGAACATCGTCAATTATCTGAAAGCACGTACCCAGATAGTATCCGTACGAATCAACGCTCTTTAATTCTTCACCGACTATACCCGCAATGACGGCGCCGGTTTTCACGGAAGCCTTTATCAGGTCGCCTGTCTTCATGGAAGTTGTAATTATTATATCCTCCATACTTTTTGCCTCGCCGGATTCAATATCAAGCGATTGACCGCCCAGGACTCCTGCGGCGCCTGCCGATTCAAGAAAAATCATGAGCGCGTTTATTATATTTTCCAGTGGAATCTGATTTTTTATAAGCCCCTCAATCGCGTGTTTAATACCCAAAAGAGGTATTGCGTCACCCGCAAGAAGCGCGAGCGCCTCTCCGAACATTACATGACAGGTAGGNTTGCCTCGTCTTAGCTCGTCGTTGTCCATGCAGGGCATGTCGTCATGAATAAGNGTCGATGTATGAAAAAATTCAAGGGCAATAGCAATTGGCAATACTTTTTCAGAAAAATTCTCAATTCCTGAAAGCTCAGCCCCCGCCATACAAAGTATCGGCCTGATTCTTTTGCCCCCTGCCCGCAAAGAATATNCCATAGCTTCAAACAATTTAGGAGGAATTTGNTTTTTATCAGCTTCGCTTTNGAGAAACTCCTGGAAAGATNTCTCAAATATTGAGCGATAATTTTTNATTTTTTCTTCGTAGTTCATGATGGNTATTCTTCGTCATCGTTTACCAGCAGAGATACTTTCTGCTCAACTTCTCTCAGGATTGCCCGGCAATCCTTAAGAAGCGCAATACCATTCTCGAAAAGCGACAAAGCCTCTTCAAGCGGAATTTTTTCCTGTTCAAGTCTCATTAATATCTCGTCAATCTTTTCAAGTTTTTCCCCAAATTTCATAAAATATCTTCCTCCTTTGACGATTTTATGATAAAATTTAAAAGTTATGTCCCGTTATATAGCTTTATTCAGAGGAGGAAACTTTTATGGCAAGAAAATGTCAATACTGCGGACGCGGACCAGCAACAGGAAATTCAGTCAGCCATTCAAACCGTCACACGCGCAGACGTTGGCTCATTAACCTTCACAACGTAAGGATAGATGTTGGTGGAGAGACCTTCCGTGTAAAAGTTTGTGCAAGATGCCTTAAATCGGGCTTCGTGCGCAAATCCGGGTAATTTATTACCGCGATGCAGAACCCGAAAGGGCAATGCCATTAAGAAATACATTATTACCATTTTAATCGGCTTATTTATACCTGGGAGCGCGGGCATCTTGCCCGCATTTGCTTTCGCTTTTTTGCGGGCAATTCTGTCCGCATACCCGGTATTTTCCTTATCAAATGACATAGCCCGAAAGGGCTTTTTTTATTTCAATCCATGTAAAACTTAACTCCGTGTATCACCAAATACGGCTTCCATTCATTAAAAAATGTCGCCCTAATTCTTCTTGCAAGTTCCTCTTTGCTTATATCCGCAGGTATTCTGCGAAGATTTTCATTAAGATCATTTCTTGTATGGAAATTTGTTCTATCCCATTTTTCGGTACTTTCCGGCAAATACTTTCCACCTACAAGAATTGAAACTATGTCGAAAAAAAGTTCAAGTAGTTTTTCATGAGAGCGCTTCAAAAGCGAGCTTACGTTATCGGATCCGTTAATCGGAAATTTTTTCGTCATTATGATTTTTCCATCGTCAACCTTTGGCGCCATGTGATGACATGTTACGCCAAACTCTCTGTCTCCATCGTAAAGAGCGTAATTAACGCCTGCCGCTCCGGGGCGCGAAGGCGGTCCCGGGTGAAAATTTATGGCGCCCAGACATGCATTTTTCAATACCGATTCAGGGATTATCCATTTTGACATATACGACAAAATATAATCCCCAACCCACGAAAACATTATAGGCGGGATTTCGTCTCCCCAGTCGCCTGTACAAATAGTGACATTTGAGCAGTTTTGCGTCAGGAAATATAGGGCTTTTTCACAATTTTCATCGCCTGATTTTGAACAGAAAAGCACTTTAGCGTCATAAAAGTCCATTTTATCCTTCTTCCCGATCACCCGAATCTGATAAAATCTGGCATCAGCTCAAAAATTTTTGCATGTCATCGGGAGGTGTAGCTGTAAAACACTTTCCCGCTACCGCGCTAAGCAATTTATCACTTATTTTCTCAGGAAAAATAATCTTGTGCGAGTGCAAAAGCGGTCTTTCGACTCCAAGTTTGCGCCATTCTTTATTAGCGGTAACGTCCCCATATTTCTGGTCTCCAAGAATTGGTATTCCTATGTGCGCCAAATGTACCCGCGCCTGATGTGTTCTGCCTGTCAGGAGTTCAACCGACACTACTGAATACTCGTTTCCGCCTGAGATTTTTTCATAACGTGTATGCGAAGGCTTTCCTTTTGGATCAACGGCAACGAAATTATTTTCTTCATCTTTGCGAAGAGGCGCCTGAATATCGCCTGACGCAGGAGCGTTTCCCACCACTATCGCAAGGTAAGTCTTCCGGATCAGACGCTCCTTAAAAAGCAACTCAAGTTCGCGCAAAGCTCCGCCTGACATTGCAACGACAAGCACTCCTGTTGTATTCCGGTCGAGGCGATGAACCGCCGCCGGAGAAAAACCCTGAAAGCCTCTGCCAAACGTAGCCCATACGCGCGTTATTACGCTGTCTCCTCCTTTTGCATCCGGCTGAACTAGTAAGTCAGCGGGTTTATTCACTATACACACGGCATCGTCCTTATATATGTACGAAATTTCGGTGAGCTTGCTGATTTTGCCCGGCTCTTCAGTTATTTCCGGAGCTATTAGAGCTTCTTCCTCCATGTCCCACGGAACGCACAGCTCCTGCCCTCCCGCGACGCGAACATTTGGAGCGCGCGCGCGTTTAGAGTCCAAAATCACCTCTCCTTTGCGAAGCGCGCGCATGAGTGCGGAAAGCGGTACATTTGGATAAACTGCACGAATCACCTTATCTATTCTTCTTCCGTCATGATCGGCTGAGATTCTTATACAAAAACTCATGGTATTAACTATCCTCTCCAAAATCTGCGCTGCATCGCGAAATGAAAATCGGTTATTTCCTTATCGTCTTCCAGTGTCGCAACTAATTCCTGACAGCAGAAGATTTTAAAATCAAGATCATCCGCCGCCGCAACTACTAAAGCTTCCGGAGTCGCCGGCAAAACTGGCGAGCCGAACTCCTTGCTTCCGTGGTGACTGAGCAGAATATGAGCAAGCGCAAGGGGAAGGTTTTTGTCTATTTTTTCGAGTCCGTATTCCTCCGTTAAGTTGGAAAGCATCCTGTAGCCGAGCGCGACGTGGTCGATAATATTTCCTTCCGTCACCATATTTGGCGCGGGATTCAATGTGTAAGCTTCCAATTTTCCTATATCGTGCAGCAAGGCGCCCGCTGTAACCAGGTCGATATTGATTTTCACGCCGAGTGACTGGTAAGTTTTTGCTATATAACACGCTACCTGTGAAGTTGCAACGGAATGCTCAAGCAATCCTCCGACATATGCATGATGGTGCGTTACCGCCGCCGGCCATTCCTTGAATTTATCCCAATATTTTTTTGTGTCGAAAACAAAATCCAGGAAACCTTTTAAAGGCTCGCCACAGGAGTTGCAAAGGCTAATGAATTCCTTTCCGAGCTTTTCTGTTGAAACAGGAGAACGCTGAACAAACGAGTATGGAGGATACTTATCCTGGTCCACGTAGAAAACGGCGTTAAACGCGTATTGAGCCTGACCTTTGTATTCTCCTATCTGACCCTGAAGCCCCAGAGTTTTACCCTCAAGAACAGTTGTACGCGAGTCCGATATAGGGTCTCCTATGGTGTCCTTTCCGCCCCCCTCGCACGCGTACCAGAGACCGTTCGACCAGATTTTCCCTTCAATTGAGCCGTCTCCGTCCATTATCGCAATATCCCAGTAAGGCCGTCCGTTTTTATCTTTTCTTATGTTTGAGCGCGTCACTACCCCCAGAGCATAAAATTTTTCATCCTTCTGCATTTTTTTTATTTCCGAAGACTTGTTTATGTTAGTCTTGTTTTCCGCCATTTATTTCGTCAGTGCTCCTTCATGCGTATCAAATTCAAAAAATAAACTGTTTATCGCTTATTAAACCTCCGCTGATTATTACTTTGCCGCTGCCGTTGTAAATTCCGCTGCCATTATGACAGGCTGTATTATTGACGATTTTGCCGCCGCTTATAACGACTTTGCCGCTGCTGACGTAAATCCCCCCGCCGTTTCTGGCAGCTGTATTCCCGCCTATTTCTCCACCGCTGAAAGTGATTGTGCCGTGTTACGAATTCAA
>WRNQ01000110.1 GCA_009776565.1 Synergistaceae bacterium
CTGCTATGATTTGAATATGAACTAAGCGTGTTATCCGCGCCCATTGAACCAACAGCTAAAGTATTTGCAAATCTGAAACACGCCGGGTATACTAATTTCCCGCTGAATTTTCCATCGGGACTGCTTATATTCTGCGAATCGTTGCCCACAGCCATTACACACAGTATTCCAGCATCACTCAGCGATTTTATTGCCGCTCCAAATGGCGAATCACTGGGAATCGGCGCTTCCCAGCCGCCAAAGGACATATTTACAACACGGATATTTAGTCCGGCTTTTTTTTCGGAAAGAATATAGTTTATTCCCGCTATTACGTCCGAATCTACAGCGCTTCCATTTGGCATAACATTGACGGCAAGCATACTTACACTCCAGTTAACGCCTGTAACGCCTATGCCGTTGTTTCCCACAGCTCCGATTATTCCTGCTACATGCGTTCCATGTCCAAGTGTATCAACAGGATTACTGCTTTGTACTCCATTTCTGAAAAGCCGGCCGTAGTTTCCGTACGAATCNCTCGCCATATTGGCGTTTAAATCCGGATGATGATAATCTATTCCAGAATCTATCACGGCAACGCATATATTGCCGCTGCCCGTAGCATGTTCCCAAACCTGCGGCATTCCTATATTCTGCATTCCCCAAAGCTCTTCAAAGTGAGTGTCGTCAGGTATTAAAGCTTCAGAATTACTTAAAATTGAATTGTTCGTAACCTGTGATTCCGCTGCGTTGAAATGATGTCTTATATAGTTGGGTTGCACACTTTTTACATTCGGATTGTTAGCAAGTTCCGCTATCAATTCTCCGGTATTTTTTGACTCTGATCTCAGATGAACTATCATGTTGTTTGATACGCTTCTTATTTCTGCAAATGTTCCGAGGGATTCAAGGCCGGCTGACTCAGCAAACGACTCTGCCATAGCATTTAACGCCTCGGAGTATGTACTCAGGCTTAGAGCGCCCATTCCCGAATCCGAGTAAGAATTATCAATTACAACAATGATTTCTCCCTCAACATATTCTTTGTCATAATCATCATGCGCAAAGACGGAGGATGCGCATAACAACAGCAGGATTAAGGGAAATATAAATTTTTTTATCAATTTAAACACCTCGGAGTTATAATATCATTCCAGAATATTTTATCATAAAATTATTTCTTCTTCCTTGTCTTCTTCACCGGCTAATCCAGACTCCACTTCCTCATAACTTTTCTGTTGAATAGATTCGGGTTCTTTATTATTTTCAACAGTTTCTGTACTCTTATCTTCTTTCGGAGGTAGCTCTTCCCCGTCGACAAGTTTCTGAAATTCCACCCCGTCAAGCACTTCACGATCCAACAATACTTCCGCTATGTGGCAAAGCATTTCCTCGTTATCCTTCAATATTTCATGAGCTTTTTCATGACAGTTATCAATTATGCTCTTTACTTCCTGATCGATGACACATGCAATTTCATTGCTGTAATTTCTGTCCTCTGCGGCTATGTCGCGACCTAAAAACACTTCCTCGTGTTTACGCCCATGTTTTACCAGTCCAAGCCGTTCGCTCATCCCAAGTTCCATAACCATCTGGCGCGCCATACGGGAAGCTCGGTCAAGGTCGTTAGCCGCGCCGCTTGTGACATCTCCAAAGATAATCTCTTCAGCTGCGCGTCCTGCAAGAAGTATGCTTATTCTCCCAAGCATATCCTTGCGCGATATAAGAAAACGGTCTTCTTCGGGCAATTGAAGGGTGTAGCCAAGCGCGGCGTGCCCCCTTGGTATAATAGATATCTTATGCACAGGGTCGCTGTCTGGAAGATGTTTTGCCACGAGAGAATGCCCCACTTCATGAAACGCTATAATTCTTTTTTCCTTTTCGCTTATAAGCCTGCTTTTTCTCTCAGGCCCCGCAATTACACGGTCTATGCCCTCTTCAAAATCCTCCATCGCGATACATGGGTTTCCGCGCCTTGTGGCTAAAAGAGCCGCCTCATTTATCAGATTCGCAAGATCAGCTCCAACTAACCCCGGGGTTCTGCGCGCTATCACGCTAAGTTTCACGTCACTGCAAAGCGTTTTATTTATCGCATGTACTTTTAGTATCTCTTCACGTCCTTTAACGTCGGGACGGTCCACTACTATCTGCCTGTCAAAACGCCCGGGACGCAACAACGCGGGATCAAGGATATCCGGCCTGTTTGTTGCGGCTATTAGTATAATCCCTGATGAATCATCAAAACCGTCAAGTTCGACAAGCAGTTGATTCAAAGTTTGCTCGCGCTCATCGTGTCCTCCGCCAAGCCCGGCGCCTCGCTGACGTCCAACAGCATCCATTTCGTCCACAAATATTAAGCAAGGTTGGTATTTTCTTGCCTGTTCAAAAAGATCCCTTACGCGGGAAGCTCCTACTCCCACAAACATTTCAACGAAATCCGAACCGCTGACGCTGAAAAACGCGACATCAGCTTCGCCTGCCGCCGCGCGCGCAAGAAGAGTTTTTCCTGTGCCGGGAGGTCCAAGCATGAGCACTCCCCTTGGAACTTTGGCGCCAAGCGATTGAAATTTTGATGGATCTTTAAGAAAAAGGATGACTTCCTGCAGCTCTTCTTTAGCTTCATCACAACCTGCGACATCTTTAAACGTAACTTTTGGGCGGTTGTCAAGAAATAATTTGGCTTTGCTTTTTCCAAAGGACATTACCCGGCCGCCGCCGCCTTGCATGTTGTAAATGAAAAACAGCCAGATACCTATTATTAAAAGAGTTGGAACCAAAGAGGAAAGCACGGACATCCACCATGAAGCTTTTTCCGGAGGCTTTATAGTCACGTCAACACCCTTTTTAGCTGCTTCAGCAACTATGTTACCCGGCTCTATTATGTTTACAGTATACGGTGTTCTATCAGTAAGTTCTCCCGTAATAACGTCTTCCTGAACTATAGCTGTCTTGATTCTATTAGCCTCAAGAGCTCTTACAAACTCGCTGTAAGTAAATTGCTTAGATTCTAAAATTGAGCCTGATGGCGTCATTAAATTATTGGCAAGACTGACTAATACAACAATTATTATCAAATATAGCCCAAAATTCTTAATCATACGTCCCAAAAATAAAACGCCTCCATTTCTTAAATCCGGACTGGTTCAGCTATACGAATATCGGGAAGATGTCTCCACTTTCCAGAATAATCAAGTCCATATCCGATTACAAATTTATCAGGGATATTGAACCCGCAATAATCAATTGATACGGGTACTTTCCGCCGTTCTTCCTTGTTGAGCAAAGTACAAACCTTAATGCTTGCCGGCGAGCGTCTTTCAAGTATGCTCAACAAGTATGACATAGTTAAACCTGTATCAATTATATCTTCAACTATTATCACATTTTTGTTTTCTATATAAGTGTCCAGGTCCTTTATTATACGAACTACGCCGCTTGATTTTGTGTCTGATCCGTATGACGAAATGACCATAAAATCCATGCGGACATCAATATCATGACCTAAAGCCCTCACCAGGTCAGCAACAAATATTGCAGAACCTTTAAGTATACCAACTACAAATAGTTCCTGCCCGATATTTTCTTTTATAAAGTCTTTACTTATCTCTTCAGCTATTTCAACAACGCGAGCTGATATTTGGTCTCTTGTAAAAAGGATGTCTCCTATCTTGTAGTTCATCCATAATTCACTCCTGCTCAGCAGTCAAAAAATCAAATATAGAATTGCCCACAGAACATATATTTTACACTATTTTTGAACTACAAACACAAGCTCTCCGGTTTTCGCATAAATTGTCACGTTTTTTTGCCATTGAAACTCAAATCTCCCCGAGCGCTTAATAAGGTCGGACAATAGTTTAGTCCTTTGTCTGTTTAAACTTTTTATGTCAAGTATTCTGCCAATTTCACGTATTAGAATTTTCATCTCTCCTTCGCTAAGCAGACGAATTTCCTTAATATTAAAAAATATTGCTCCGGTCGGTTTTTCGTGACAAAGCGAATTAAGCAGATCTCTTCCAATTTGTTCTTCTTTCTCTCTCCAAAAATTCATTTCCTCCGATAAAGCCGCAATATGATCAACAACCTGCGAATTAAATGAATTTTGAATCAATGGAATGATAACATTGCGGAGCTTGTTGCGTAAGTATAGACTTTCATAATTTGTGGAGTCTTCGCGCCACTTTATTCCATTTCTCACAAGCATGGACCGCAGAGTACGCCTTGCAAATCCAAGAAGCGGGCGAAAAAACACCCCTCGTCGTTCAGGAATTCCAACAAGCCCTCTTACACCTGTCCCCCGGAAAATATTTAAAAGCACAGTTTCAACTGTGTCATTGCGATTATGACCTAAAGCCACCCCATAAGCGGAATAACTTTTATAGACATCCTCCAGAAAGCAGTATCTGAGACGTCGCGCAGCCATCTCTATTGATTCGCCTTTCAGAGCAAGACCAGGAACATCAATATATTCAACGACACACTCGATACCCCATTGCGATGCTAATTTACTAACAAATTCAGCGTCTTTGCGCGAAGCAAAGCCGCGTATCCCATGCTCGATGTGCGCTGCTATTATTTCCCCGTTCCAGTAGGATTTGAAAAGCCACAATAGCGCAACAGAGTCAGCTCCGCCTGATACCGCAACGATAACCCGTTCGGCGCCCTGAAGTCCAAAGTGATGAACCGCATTTAAAAATTTTTCTTTTTCAAGCCTGTTTTTTTCGTATAACATTTATTATTATCACCTCGGGAGGAGTTAAAAATCGGACCGGAGGTCCCCAGTATCCTGTTCCATTACTTACATACAATAAACTGTCCTTATGAACGGACAATCCTTGACTTGCCCCGTTAACAAAACCCACCACATATCCAAAAGGCCAGATTTGACCGCCGTGCGTATGCCCCGAAAGCTGGAGGTCAAACAAGCCTGTGGTATCCTCGTAAACGTGGGGCTGATGCTTTAAAAATAAAACAAACTTTTTTCGCATATCGTCCGGCAAAGATGAAAGAAGGTTAAAGACATCACTCTGATTTGAAACCAACGAGCGTCCGGGGTCATCAACTCCGGCTATAACCAAAGCGCCAAGATCATACCACTCGGAACGTAATACTACATATCCCGCTCTGCGTATAAAATCAACAGCCTGTTCCAGCCCCGCATAATTTTCATGATTTCCGGTCACGGCAAATCTGCCGAGAGGTGTTTTCACAGAATCAAGCATTTTAATAAAATACTCGTCATCCTGGAGAATAGCTTCCACGATGTCCCCTGTCAAGACTATCAAATCGGGTGAGGCCGCGCTGGTTATCTCCATAGTCTTGACCAGTTTTTTTGAGTCGAATGTTCTTCCTATATGAAGGTCGGATATTTGCACTATCCTTATCGAGTCGGTATCGACCGGTAATTTTTCCGTTTGGATGGATATTTCAATAGTCTTGATATCCTTCGCCTCGAAATAGCCATAGCAAAATATAGCGGACGTAAGGATGAATACAAATAGTAATTTATATTTGGAGTTAATTCTTGTTCTCAGCGTAAACCGGAGAATAATGCCGATAATGTCAATCACCAAAAGGAGCATGAACGAATAAACCGTAAATGGCATGTATATATACCCGAAAATGGCAAGCAATACCGGCGTGTTTATTTCAAATATTCTCGGGACAGTTAACCCCCAGGTGACGACGGAAAACGAAATCACTGCCCAAATGACTGCGGGTTTTACTCCCAACCCTTTCCACATTCTGCAGCATAAGTAAAACGCCATTCCGATAACACAGAACGGCAATAGCATTATGCTAATCGGGATATTCAACAATAATCAAATCTCCTTTGACATCAAATACAGTGGTCAGTGGTCAGTAGTCAGTAAAAGACAAAGACAAAGACAAAGACCACCCCGTAGCTTCCACCCCACTCCGGAGGAAAAAGTCCCCGGGAGTGGCAGACGACCACCCCGTCGCTTCGCGCCA
>WRNQ01000111.1 GCA_009776565.1 Synergistaceae bacterium
TTTGTAACCGCCCATTTTTTCGACCTGAGCGCGCCACTCAACGTCCTCTATTGCTTTCATAAGCGCTTTTATCCCATCATTACCAAGATACTTTTCGGGAATCACAAGCTCATATGGCTCCACTGTAATCGGTATGAACGACAATCCGTGTTGCGGGTCTGTTCTGCCTAAAGCGGCAACGCGTATTGCAATAGTTGCGCTTGCAAGCCCTGCCGCAACGCGGTTTGCCGCGTCAAAATGCGTTATGCTCTGGCAATTATAACCCTTTACCTGTTGCGGTGTAATTCCTCTCTCTTTAAGCATGTAATCGAGCAACACCCTTGTTCCGGCGCCAGGCTGACGATTGATAATAGAAACGTCTTCGCGCGTGAAATCTTCAACGCCCTTTATATTCTGCGGGTTCCCACTTCTCACTATAATCCCCTGTTCTCGCCAGAAGAGCAGTATTCTTATCCATTTTTCTTCTCCGCGCAATCTCTCAATATAACTGTCGTTATATTTTCCGCTATTTGCATCAAGTAAGTGACAGGAAGCTACATGAGCCTCTCCTCTTGAAAGCGCCGCTAACCCCCCAAGGCTTCCGACAGAACGGATAACAATCTCGCCGCCATACTTTTTTACGAAACTTCCAACCCTTTCAAACGCAGGATCGTTCGAACCCTGAAATAATATTCTTCTTTTCCAGTCAATCTTCCGCGTAAAGAGTACATTGATTTTAGAGCCTTTCGGACATTCGACGAGAGGCTCGGGCAAAACCGCTACGCCATCCGCTTCGGCTATCGCCCACATGGTGCTGGCGCCTGACGACAATGGGTAAACTGTCCTGACGCCATTTAATTCAACCGCCTTCAATCTGAGCCATTCGATTTTGCCTGCCGGGGATGAGTGAGCAAAAAGAAGCGGAAGCTCAGCCTCGCCGCATGAACATAAAGCTTCGCTCAATATTAAATCTTCGTCAAAATTTCCCATATGCAGGATCTTTAACAACGGATAAGCTACAGACCAAAGCGCCACCGCGCTTGACATTGGAAATCCGGGAAGATTTATTACATAACAGTTTTTATATCTTCCGAACATTGCCGGACGCGCCGGTTTCATCAAAAGCCAATGAAAGTAAATCTCTCCTTTATCTTTTAATATAGAAGAGATGAAATCTTTTTCTCCTTTTGCGGAGCCTGCGCCAATAAGCACTAAATCATATTTGTCGTGTACTTTTTCAAGCGCGTCAATTATTTGTCCGGTGTCGTCGGCAACAGCGTCAATGCAATCTATCGGAAATCCCCAGCTTTTAAAATATCCTGTTATCATAGCTGAGTTGCTTTCAGCCGTTTTTCCATAAGGCGCATCTTCATATGATGTCCATTCGTTTGCCGTAACAATTTCATCGCCGGTTGGGATGAAAACAGTCTTTGGCAAACGGTAAACAGGCGCGTGAGATAGCCCCAGCGCAATAAAAAGCGCTGCTAAGGAAGGGCTTATCACATCGCCCTTTTTTGCCGCTATCTGACCTATAGATACATCTTCGCCTATCGGTCGAACATTTTCTCCTGCTGTAAGGCTTTTTGTGACAATCAGTTCGCCATTCTTCAAAGAAGAATCTTCAACCATAAGCACACTATCGTAATCGGTTGGCATTCCTGTATTGACCCAATAGAAACCTTCAGTCAGCGTTACGGGAGTTGCGGATGTAGCCCCAGCGGTACGCTCCGAAGGTACGGCATATCCGTCCACGGCTGAAGCGTTGAAATGCGGAATGTTACGATTAGCTATGATATCTTCGCACAGGACTCGGCCATATGATTGATCCACAGTAACGGATTCTGTGCAGCCCATATGATTTACACTATTTCTTAATATATTCCACGCTTCAACCAACGAAATATGTTCCCTCACCATAACAACACCTCCGCTTCTTCGCCTTTTCTGAGAGTTTCAACGTTTTCGCCCAATCTGATGAATCCTGCAGACTCACGAAGAGTTTTAATATAACCGGATTTTGACGGCATTGGTTTAACTTTGCCATCTTCGCTTAGCTTAAAAGGGATAAGTTCCTCAATGCCCGTATGCCCGTAAACGTCGTATTCCATCGGCAGGATTATCCGCCGGAATTGTGTTTTGGGAACACCGGTCAATAACGCCGAAAGAACAGGAAGCACTATCGAATACATTACGGCAATGCATGAAAGCGGATGCCCCGGAAGACCTATTGCAAGGCGACAGTTTTGTTTATCGCCCGAAATGATTGTCGGCTTTCCGGGAGAAAGCCTTATTCCATGCACTATGATTCCGGGGGGAGAAATCTGTGACAACACATCGGCAGTATGGTCATGAGCGCTCACCGACGACCCGCCGCTTAATATTATCACATCGCATACTTGCAGCATTTCATTGACTTTGCTTTCTATTAAACCCTTGTCATCCTTCGCTATTCCAAACTGCCGGACAAAATAGCCTTCACGTTCAAGCAAAGCAGAAATCGTCCAGGAGTTAATGTCCCTGATTTTGCCTTCTTCCTCTTTTAAATGCTCATTAAGGTCAACTACCTCATCCCCAGTTGACAGCACTCCAACTTTTAGGCCAAACACGTCCACGCTTCCAAACCCCATGGAAGCCAACAAACCTATGGACGCGAAATCCAACTGGTCCCCGGCGCGTAGCAATACGTCGCCTGACTTATACTCTTCTCCTGCCTGGATAAGATTTTCGCCGCGCTGGACGGCTGTGTAAACTTCAATTAAGTCGGTTGCCATTGCCGAATCTTCAATCATCAGGACAGCGTCGGCGCCTTCGGGCAAAATACCTCCCGTATGGATAGCCGCGCACGTTTCAGGTTCAATGACGACNCTTGGGAGGCTTCCCATATTAACTTCGCCAACAAGGCTTAAAAATACCGGAGAGCCGCGTGACGCTCCATAAACATCAGAACTCCGGACAGCAAATCCGTCGCGCGTACTTCTTGCCCATTGAGGGGATTGTGAGACCGCTTTTATATCGTAAGCCAGTTTGCACCCCAAACTATCTAAGAGCTCTACTCCTTCTCTTTTTGTCCGCCAGGGGAATCCCAAAGTTTTAGTAACGCGCAGTATTGCTTCATCGGGAGAGATTAAAGCGCTTAACACGCTGCCCATATCAAATCCCAATTGTTGCGCGTGGGGAGCGCAAAACTTTTGCATAGCGTAAAGACGTAAACTTCCGTGTTTATACTCATGTATTGATCAGCACGCTTCCTGATAAAAAATCGGCGACCCCTAAGGCCGCTCCGCTTTTGTTATATATCCATCAATTCCATTTGATTTAAGCTTTTTTAGCGCATCGTTTGGGTCTGCTCCACTGTTTCCGGCGGAAACAATTACCCTGAAAAGCGGCTTTGCCGCTCCTGATTTAACAATTTCCACACTGTACCCCAATAATACAATTTTATCCTTTATTTTAACAGCTGAAGACTCTATTGAAAAAGCTCCCGCCTGAATTAACCAGTTTTGAGTTCTATTCTGCGACAAAACATTTGTTGAAGTCCCGGTTTTATTAACTTCAACGCGCCGTGAATTGTTCTCTCTTACAGGAACAGTTACATTATTAACATTTCCAGGTTCAGGTTTTGCCGGAACCTGTTTATTTTGCGAACTCAAATCACCTGACGCTAAGCTTCCCTGTTGAATATTTTGTCCCGGTGCAGCAACAGCTAAACCTGAACTTGCATTAGCGTTCGCTATGGAAATCTTATTCTGCGATTTAACCGATAAACCATTATTAACAGCATAAGCTTTATTATTATTTACAAAAAAAATGTTAAAACCAAAAATAATAATTCCACAAACGGAAGCAAGCAAAAATGGAAGCATAATAACCCCAATGGGAACGGGGAAATTCCGCCTCTGTTTTGAAGTCAATTTACCTAACGCCTGCCTTTTTGATTCCTTCTAAGTACAGCCGGAATATCATACTGTGTTCTGGGAACACCTGGTACCGTAAAAATATCGTCTTCAGGAGCTGAAGGCTGCAAATCAGTTTCTTCTATCGATAATTGCGACTGAGGTTGAGGTCTTAGATGCGCTCTTCCTCTTAAAAAACTTCTTGTAGTATCCGTGGAACCGGCAGGAGCATTCATTGGACTCGGTTCAGGAGTATTTGCCGCGACTTTTTCTGAAAAACCGGTGGCAATTACCGTTATTCTCATTGAGCCATTAAGTTCTTCGTTTATGGCATGACCCCAAATCACTATAGCGTCCTCATCTGCGGTATCCCTTATAATATTAGCAGCTTTTTGCATTTCAAATATAGTAAGATCAGAACCTCCTGAAACATTAAACAGGATGCCTTTGGCGCCTTTCATTGAAACTGACATCAGCGGAGACTTTATAGCTGCTTTAGCCGCCACCTCAGCCCGGTTTTCTCCATCTCCATACCCAATTCCCATAATTGCAGATCCAGCGTTACGCATGACAGTTTTAATGTCAGCAAAATCCACGCCTATCATTCCGGGTTTCAAAATGAGATCAGTGACGCCTTGGACTGCCTGTCTCAAAACTTCATCAGCAAGGCGGTAAGCATCCATTATTTTTGTTTTTTCATCTGCCAATGCCAAAAGTCTGTCATTTTCAACTACAAGCAGTGCATCAACTTTACCTCTGAGGTTTTCAATCCCCTGTTGAGCTATTCTGAAACGAGTTCTCATTTCAAAACTAAAAGGAGTTGTAACAACTGCAACTACGAGAGAGCCTAATTCCCGGGCAGCTTCAGCTATGATCGGAGAAGCGCCTGTTCCTGTTCCTCCTCCCATTCCCGCTGTTAAAAAAACCATATCAACGCCGGCAACATGCCCCTTTATTCTTTCAAGAGATTCCTTAGCCGCATCAGCGCCAATATTCGGGTCAGAGCCAGCTCCTAATCCTTTTGTAAGTTTTTCCCCTAAAACTATTTTAATCCGGGCATCATTAGCATCCAGCGAACGAGCGTCAGTATTCGCCGCTACAAATTCAACCCCTTCAACTCCGCTGCGAATAATATGGTTTAGTGCATTTCCACCTCCACCGCCTATGCCCATTACTAAGATTCTCTCTCTTTGCCTTGAAAAATCCACAGCTTTAAATGGCTGATCTTCATGCTCCAACAACAACACCTCCTTGAGACAGGAATAGCAATAATTTTAAATAATTCTCTTTAACGTAATTCTTAAAAAAGCTCTTTAAGAGATTTTTTTATTTTCCCGACAATCACTCCGATATTAGCAACGCTTTGATATTGATTCTCTCCCGTTTTCAAGCCCGTTTGACCTACACGGGACAGAAAACCCTTTGGACTCAATTGAGAAATTGGAGTCTCAATAAAACGATATGGGTTTTGCTCCTTTAACAGTATATATCGCAAGACTCCGTCCAAATTAACATAACTGCTGTCATGACACCCTTTGGGCATAACGCGGTAATCAAGAGGAACCCCAATTCTTACAGGTAATTTTAATATATTTGATACCAATTCATCAATACTCGGAGTTTTAGAAACCCCCCCGGAAAGCACAACGCCACCCGGAAACATATTAGCGCCAAAAGATGAAATAACCGGGGCCACATGCTCGACAAAAAGATCTTCTAATCTGCAGGAAATAACTTCTATTGCAGCATCAGTATATATTGTTTCATTACGATGTAAATCTCCATTTTCAAGCTCCAATACTTCATCGCCATCTGCAAAAAGNTTTTCTTTTAATTTTTCCGCCGTCCCTAATGGTAAACGCAAAACATAAGCCAGGTCNTTTGTAATGTGATCTCCGCCAATCGGAATAACCGACATTTTAATTGGGCGCCCCTCTGTATAAAAAGCCAGACTCGTAGTTCCGCCCCCAATACAAATTGAAATGACTCCTCTTTCCATTTCGTCTTGAGTCAGAGAACC
>WRNQ01000112.1 GCA_009776565.1 Synergistaceae bacterium
CCCGGCAGCCGTAGCGACCCGTTGAGCCTGAACCTTTATACGTATTGCGTAAACAACCCGCTCAGATACCATGACCCAAATGGTCATGCATATGTACCAATGGAGCTGCCTTCTGGGAAGACAGTTTATATTTTAGATACCGATGTTGGCGCCTATGTTATGAATGGTAAAAGTGGTTCCGGCGCTGTTATTCAGCCTGGGCAAACAGCCAATACCGTCAACTTTAAAGGAGACGTCATCAACCTCGGAACTGTTGTCACGGCAAATATAGGCGACAACACCTACTACAACTACGGCGGAACCACCACGGTAAACAATTATGGAACAATTGGAGATATATACGTCAACGGTGGAAATGCAACAGTTAACAACAGCGGTAGCATAGGCACTACAAATTCTGTAAACAATAGTGAGCTTAAAGTTTATAACAATGGAACAATTGCCCTTATTGATAGTGGAAATAGCGATCTTCTTGTTATTAATTCTGGGCATATAGGCTTAATAAGCACTGCCACTGGATGTATTGATCCAATGAATGCAATTACATACGATGGCAGCATATTAGGGCAGCCTTCGATCTTAGCAGTTTCTCAAAATTATAATAATGCTCAGGCTCTGATGAATGGAACGCTTGGTACACTTACTGGTGGTGCAAAAAGTACAGTTGACATTACCCCAAAGAGTGTTCTGAACTTTACTAGTAATAGTCCGTTTGTAGAAATCGATAATATTACATCAACTACGTTATTACAAAAACTTGGAGCACAGTCGAAGCTGACACAGATATTATTTGATCAATATCCAAATGCAGCGATTGGAATACGTGTACCAATGGTAGATGAAATAGTACTTCAAAGACTTATGGTTCCTTTTTTAGATATAGAAAATAACAAGTTGAATATAGCTAAGGCAGCATTAGAATTTGGTATACCAAAAGAGGTCATCGCAAGTATTATTTTAAAAGAAGGATTTACAATGAGTATAAATGACTCAACATCTGTATGGATCAATACTTATTTCCCAGGAAGGAATGTTGAACAAGCAACAGTGGGATTGGGGGCCATTTCAATTCAAGGCGCTAGAAATGTGTGGAATTGGTATGCAGAGCCATCCCCAATTGGTTTTTCAGGGGCAATCCCCAGTTTTTTAGATGACAATAAAGTTCTTTTAGATCATCTTATGTACAATAATCATAATTTTAATATCAGAACAATTTCGGTTAATCTACTTTATTGTGGATACAGTGATGCCAAAATTAATCAGTATGACGTTGGAAGTTGGACCTCGGATAATTGGAGGGAAGTGTTAAAGGGGTATAACAGCAATAAAGGTTATGACTACGCTGATAAGGTCATGGAATATTTTGAACCAATGAAAATTCTGGCTCAATAGATCGGAGTAGAAATGGTAAAAAAAATGTTTTTTACTATTATAAAAGTGACAGTAATATGCGTAATAATATGTGTTTTGGTTTTAGCTGTTCTATTCATAATAATTAATAAAGATATACGGATTGGACCGGTTATTTCGATTGATGACAACGCGTACACCGCAAAGCAGATGGTTGAAATTTCTGATGATTATGTAAAAAAATATGTTAGAATAAAAAATCTATACTTATCTAATATCCAAATGCATCTTGATGAAAATCATAGGGGTGAAGTAATAATGACTTACTCATATGAAAAGAATGGACGTTATAAAAGCTATGAAGTTAATATGAGTTCACAAGATCATATGGTTAATAGTTTATACTACATAGAGAGATCTTCAACTACATCTAAGTCTTTTATGAATTTTCACGAATGGATGATTGACAGTGATGAAGCGTTAGATATTGCGTTGAAGACATTTCAGGATTATGGTTATGAAGTTGATGTAAGAAAAGTATGGATAGACGCAAGAATGAGAGCAAAGCAGGAATATAGCTGGAATATTCTTATAGAGGATACTACTTATAGAAATAAATATGGTGTTGGCTTTGGAATTTTTGTTGATGCTTTTACAGGTGAAGTTTCTGGATTTGAGCCCATATATGAAGCTGAATAGGTTTTTATCCTTAAACCTTGCACCGAATGGAGCCGTACAATAGTTTTGTAAGGAGTAAGATTTATATGAAAAAAATGCTAAGTATATTATTATCCGTTACTCTCATTATGCCATTACTTGGATGTACTATTGACATGTCCATTTTTGAAAAGAAGATACCATATGGTGTTTGGCAGAGTGATGAACCGTATATATTGCTTGATATTAATTATAAAACATCAGACCAGGTTTATTGGTATGGAGAATATGAAAAGGATGGAGATGTAATTGATATTATTATTCTTTTTGAAACAGGAATGCAAATTAATATACGCGATGCGATTGATGTTGCCGACACAAATAAAGTATATTTTGTCGGAGAATTTTCTGCTGTTAAGGACGAACTAAAATTCAGGCTAACGCCATATTTTGCAGAGAAGTATGGGTATAAAACAATAACCTTCAAGAAAATAGAAGATTATAAGCCTCCAAATGATGACGAGGAGCAAGCTCAGACATCTAAATGGACCAAAATAACTGAATTTATTTATAATGATTTTGAAAGCATCGTGATAGATGGAGCGTATTCATGTATTTATGATTATACTGTAGGGATTGACGTAAATCCGGATAGATTTAAACTCATAGAGGTTATACCCAGAAGAAACTCTCCAAGTATAGGTTTGATATTTGTTGTTAAAGCGGATAACTATGATTTTCTTGAGAAAATAGCTGGGTTATCTTCGAAACAAGAGGATTTTCGAAGTCATAATCATACGCTTCCAGTTGGCGAAAAACATGCATATATACGGTTTATTAATGGTGTTGAAAAAAAACTTACATGGAGAGAAGAATTTGGATCGATTTCTGGTGAGGGTGAGTTTCTAACGATTTATAATACGACAGATATTTATAATGATTTCTATTTTATTTGGGTATATCAGGAATTGGCTATAAGAGAAGATGGTGTGATCCCAAAACTCGAATGGCATGTAGAGAGGTAATATGTCGCCGCAGCGGCGGAATACAACGGAAGAATATATATTTCAGGCGGATACAACAGTTCTTTTCAAAACACAGTTTATCAATATAACATATCGGCAAACACCTGGACGAAACGCCCAAGTTTTAACAAGTCAAGGGCTTATCACAACGCTTTTATTTACAACGGCAAGATGTATATCGAGGGTGGGGCTAATTCAACCACAGGGTATTATGTAGATACTGAAGATCTATGATCTAAGTAATTATTCAGGTATGCGATTTTAATAACAAAGCGTATATTTTTGCAGGCCAGGGCTATCCAAGCGGAGCGGAAATCCTTATTGAATACATGCCTTCTATTAGCCCATGGGCCCGCAAGGCATCCCCACAGTTTGTGAATGCGAATATGGCAAGCGCCCTTGTGGGCGCCAGCATATACCTGGCGGGCGGAACTGGTTATGAAAACATTTATGCTGCTCATAAGTATATGAATGAGCTATATGAATATATTACCCAGACAGAGATTTGGATCCAAAAAGCATCCATGCCCTTAGATGCAGCCAGGGATAAAACCGTTGGCGCCGCCGCCGGCGGGAATTTCTATGTTATTGGGGGCGCAACGAACAGTTCTAACACTGCGACGAACAGAGTCGACGCGTACGATCCGGCGTCAGGCTTATGGTCGACGGGCGCTGTTCTTCCATATAGCGCGCATAGCGTTGCTGCGGCGTCATATAACAACAAAGTGTATACGTTTGGCGGGAGGAATGGCAATAGCGGGGCTTTTAATTACGTTTACGAATACAATCCCTTAACTAATACGTGGGCTCCAAGAACGGGAATGCTTACGGCCAGATATGGAGCGGCGGCGGTGGAATTGAACGGTAAAATCTATGTATCGGGCGGGTTTGACGGCTCAGGCAACGCGCTTAAAACTCTTGAAGTCTATGACCCTGCGGACAATAGTTGGCAAACAAAGTCCAATATGCCGGAAGCAAAGGGTTATTGCGGCGCTGTTGCGGACAGCGGTATTTATGTAATAGGCGGCAGCGACGGGTATGCTTCCGTAAACACAGTTTATCAGTATAACCCGTTGGCAGACATATGGTTTTATTTGCCGGGCCTCGACGGGAGTGTTGAAGGCGTCGCCGCTAATGCCGCAAATAACGGTATATACATAATAAACGGTTATTCGAATTCAGGGGGGTCAGGCGCAACGCCAGACCTTATCATATACGTCGGCGCCAATTACTTCTCACCGACGTCATCCATCTCGGACTATTCGGAGCTGGTTCATTTAGGGTCGGACATAATTAATCCGTCCGGCAATCTGTCACGCAGTTATACCGACCTCAGTTACAACGCCCCAGGGTTTACTGTGGAAGCCGGGCGCACATATAACTCAGCTGACGCGCGGGACAGTATTATAAGCAGGGGGTGGACGTTCAGCTTTTGCAGCAGGCTTGAAATTGATGGGAATGATACTGTGGTTAGGATGCCTGACGGCTGGGAAGGCTTTCCATGGCAATGAATCGGATTGCCGGAAGCCGTCTTGACGAGACCATCTCTGATATCAAATCAGGTGACGAGATTGAAAATCTAAGCAACATTTTCAACGATATGGTTAGCAGCCTGAAAGGTCACATCGACGATAGAATTGCACATGAGCATAGAGAGCAGGAAATGAAGTACAGCTTGCTTTTGAGCCAAATTGATCCACATTTTATCTGCAACACCATGAATATCATCAATTTCTTGGCGCGCGAAGAACGTTGTAAAGAGGTTATAGAGATCAATACAGCGTTGATCAGTCTTTTGCAAGATCGACTGGGGGTTGAAGACTTTCGAATACTTGACACTGTGGCGCAAGAAATAAAAGCAGTCCGCGACTATCTCTTGATTCAGAACTATCGTTACGAAAACAACGCCACGATTGATTGGCGAGTAGATGACGAGGTATCGGAATTAAACATCCCGAAGAATATCATACAGCCATTAGTAGAAAACGCATTGTTTCATGGTTTAATGGACGAAGGTACCGGAGAGATTCGCGGTCACGTCGTAATTGAAATTCGGAAGATAGAAGATAGCCTTCTTGTTTGCGTTCAAGACGACGGAAAGGGTATTGACGCAGAAAAACTAAACCAGTTGAGCAAATACGAAACAAAGAAAGAAGAACGCGGTAAACACATTGGTTTGCGTAACATCAGAGAGAGATTGACTTACTTATATCACCAAACTGATTGTATGGTGATTGAGAGCAACGTGAGTACTGAGAGCAACGTGAGTACTGAGAGCAACGTGAGTACTGAGAGCAACGTGTGTACTGAAAGCAACATGAGTCCTGAGAGCAACGGGAGTCTTGAGAGCAACGTTAGTCCTGAGAGCCCTGAGAACCATGAGGGAACTACCGTCAGCATAAAACTCCCAATTCTTAAGACAAATTGAACTGACATGCGGAAAGGCAGCTTTGTCGAAGCCCTCAAACTTTAACTGGCGGAGTATCAACTGGAATTACAACTATTTTCAACATTTTTTCAACTATTTTCAACTATTCAAACTATATCTTGTGGACTATGGCAACCAAAACATAAATATGTTAAGATATATTTAAAAATTCTGAGGCGAAATGATGAAATTGAAACAACTCCTGCGACAGCCTTTGGCCTCGGCAACCCCGGCAGCCCTGGCAACCCCGACAAACGCGGCAACCCCGACAAATGCGGCAACCCTGGCAACCCCGACAACCCCGGCAGCCCTGGCAACCCCGGCAACCCTGGCAACCCCGGCAACCCCGGCAACCCCGACAAACGCGGCAACCTCGACAAACGCGGCA
>WRNQ01000113.1 GCA_009776565.1 Synergistaceae bacterium
GCGGTTTCAATTTACATCGCTACGGGAGGAACTGCCGGCACTTATTATCCTGTAGGCAATGCAATAGCTGAAGCAGTCAGCAAGAATACCAATCTTCAAGTATGTGCTGGATCAAGCATCAATCCTGGGGCACACTTGATCCTTGTCGCAGCAGGTGAGTATGAAATGGCGTTCTTTTCAGCTGACGTAACGGCGTGGGCATTTAACGGTGAGATTATGTTCGAAGGTAATCCGTTAAAGAATATTCGCGCGGTTGCTGCGCTCTACCCCGAAACCCTCCATATCATTGCAAAACCGGGCATAAAAGACATTAATCAACTTATTGGAAAGAGGGTCGCCGTTGGCGCGCCTGGTTCTGGTACTGAAGGCGACGCAAGGACGTTACTCAACTCCATCGGACTCACATACTACGATATGAAGGCTGAGCTTATGGACTTCGGGGGATTCATAAAATATTTCAAGGACGACAAAGTCGACGCCGGATTCGTTGTCGCAGGCGTGCCGACCTCAGCTATTATGGACCTTGCGACAACAGAGGAAATTTCGCTTATCAACTTTGACAGGGAAACGATGGATAAAATAATAGCAGCAAACCCGTACTTTGTGCCTAATGTAATTCCTGCCGGTACTTACAGAGGTATCTACGAAGATGTTATAACGCCTGCAGTTATGGCGCTGCTTATTACAAACGAAGACATGCCGGAAGATGTAATCTACAACTTCTGCAAGGGAATGTTCGAAAATATTGACGAAGTGCAGAATTCTCATCCAATGGCAAGATACATATCTCTTGAAAACGCCTTACACGGAATTACCGCCCCGTTACATCCAGGCGCGGCGAAGTTTTATAAGGAAATGGGACTTGATGTAAAATAGTTCCATCTATTGAAAATGTGAGAAATTTGAGATACTCAACTGAAATGGGGCTGTCAAAAATGCTTAGAGTTGGAGTAATGCAAATTGTAATTGAAATGGGAAACAGAGAAGCCAATCAGAATAAAGTTGCAGCTTGGCTTGAAAAGTATTATGTGAAATCCGAATTCACTACCGCTATAGTCCTCCCTGAACTTTGGGATGTTGGATATGTTCTTTCAAATAAAGAAACAGTAGGAGATACAGAAGGAAGAATTGCCGCTGATTTTCTTGGCAAATTAGCAAAAAAGTATAATGTTTGGTTTGTCGGAGGTTCTGTCCTTGTAAAGAATGACAGAGGGTTTTCAAACCGCGCACAGATAATAAACCCAAACGGAGAATTGGTAGCAAGTTATGATAAAGTTCACCTGATAAAACTTATGGATGAAGACAAGCATTTTATAAGGGGAGATAAAGACTGCCTTTTCCACATAGATAATATAAAATGTGGTTGTGTAATATGTTATGACATTCGCTTTTGTGAATGGGTAAGAGGTTATGCTTTAAATGGAGGAGAGATATTATTTATAAGTGCGGAATGGCCTGAACCAAGAATAAATCACTGGAGAGCGTTAGTTATTGCAAGAGCAATTGAAAACCAAATGTTTGTCGTTGCTTGTAATACGACTGGAACATCCGAAAACTATACCTACGGTGGCAATTCTCTTATTGTGGACCCTTGGGGGAGAGTAATTTTTGAAAGCGGAAAAGAGGAAGAATTTGTTTTCTCAGTCATTGATATGGAGGAAGTAAAAAAAGTACGTTCGTTCCTCACTGTGTTTGAAGACAGAGTCCCTGACTTATACTCTAAAAATCTACTAAATAATAGCTAAGGAGAAAAATGAATAATAACGGAACAAATATTGTAGTGTTATATGGCGGAGATGGTTACGAGCGCGAAGTATCTTTGAAGAGCGGGGAGACAATAATAAACGCTTTAACTGAATGCAGCGGATTTACTGTTACTCCATTTGTAATAAACAAAATTGCCGAAGCAGAAAAACTGAAAGAGATGGAGAATGCTTTTGTATTAATAGCTCTTCATGGCTCATGGGGAGAAGACGGAAGAATCCAAAAGCAACTTGAGCTTATGAATATTCCACACTCAGGCTCCGATAGCAAATCATGTCTTTTAGCTATGGACAAAAGCATTTCCAGAGAGTTATTTATTCGTTCCGGATTAACTGTTCCAAAAGCGTTTGTATTTTGCCAAAACGAAGATATTCTTGACTTCTCCATCCATAACGCGATTCGATACCTGGGCTTGCCTTGCGTGGTAAAACCGTGCACAAGAGGCAGCACAGTGGGAGTCTCAATAGTAAAAGAGATAGAAGAGCTTGGTAATGCGTTTGAATCCGCTTTTAAGTATGACGCAAAAGTCCTGCTTGAAGAGTATATAGAAGGAAAAGAATTGACAGTTACTATCTTTGGCGACACAAGACCGGAAGCTTTACCTATCATAGAAATCGTTCCAAAGAGCGGCTTTTACGGCTATGAAGAAAAATATACCAAAGGAACAACATCGTATATCTGCCCTGCACATCTGGATGAAAATACTGCTTCTATTGTTAAAGAAGAGGCGGTAAAAGCTCATATTTCACTTGGCTGTAAAGTTTATAGCAGAGTAGATATCAGGCTTTCAAAAGACTCAAAACCCTATATACTGGAGGTTAATACTGTTCCGGGAATGACGGAAACAAGTTTAGTCCCAAAATCCGCAGCAGCAGCAGGAATGAGTTTTTCTGAGTTTTTGAGCAAAGTAATAAAAATGTCCCGCGAAAGATTTAAATAAAACATGGACGTCTATGAGATTTTGCGTTATCATGGATAAAAAGATACTAATAAATTATAGGAGGCTTTCGTAAAATGGAACAAATTCGTACACTGGATCAGATGTTGGATGTTGCAAAAAAAGTTTGCGCGCAAAGCGGTAAAAAGCGCGTTTCGGTTGCAATGGCGGAAGATGCGGGGGTACTATCCGCAATTGAAGAAGCCTATAATTTTGGGCTTATTGACGCCACCCTCGTTGGTAATTTGGAAAAAATGAAGGCATGTGCCACTGAAGCAAAAATTGACATAAGCAAATACAACTTAATTGAAGAAAAATCTGAAGCCGGTTGCGGATTAAAGGCCGTCACGGAAGTTTCGTCCGGCGCGCTGATATTTATATGAAAGGACAGCTTCATACAGATCATTTCCTTCGTGCTATGCTGAATAAAGAAGTTGGTCTCAGGAGCGGAAAAGTTATTTCTCATGTGTATTTTCACCAGGTTGAAGGGTACAACAGAATATTTTTCATTGCGGACGCTGCTTTTAATACTTATCCTGATTTAAAGTCAAAAGCTGATATACTCCAGAATACCGTTAACTTTGCACGGGCTCTCGGCGTTGAGGTTCCCAAAGTCGCGTGCCTTGCCGCTGTTGAAGTCGTTAATCCGGATATGCCATGTACTTTAGATGCGTCAGCGCTTGTTCAGATGTGCGCGCGCGGTCAAATTAAAAATTGTGTCGTTGACGGACCTCTGGCACTTGATAACGCTATTAATGAAGAGGCTGCCAAAATCAAAAAAATAACCTCTCCTGTTGCAGGAAATGCCGATGTTCTGATAGTTCCGAACATTGACGCGGGAAACATGCTTGCAAAAGCGATAGTTTATTTTTCAAAGAACGAAACTGCGGGAATAATAGTTGGCGCAAAAGCTCCGATAGTTCTTACGAGCCGCGCTGATTCACCGAGAGCCAAAATGTTGTCGATAGCAGCGGCTGTAATGGCTTCAAGCGCAAAATGAGCATGTTCGAAAACTATACATTATAGGAGAGATGACAGATGATTAAAACTCCGAAACTTGTTATGATACCGGGACCAACGCCTGTAATCCGTTCAATCCAGAATCAAATGGCNAGAGATACTGTNGCTTTTGGAGATCCGAGTTTTATTGAAGATTTTAAGGAAGTTGTAGCAGAACTAAACGGAATATTNAGCTGTAGCGGAGAGTGTTTTGTAGTCGCCGGTTCAGGGACGCTGGCAATGGAAATGGCCTTATCAAACGTAACTCAGCAAGGCGACAACGTGCTTATTTGTTCTCACGGTTTCTTTGGAGACAGATATGTAGATATAGCGCAAAGGAAAAAACTCAACACGGATGTTTTGAGAATTGCATGGGGAAGCGCGCCCACTCCGGAACTTATTGAAGCTGAACTTATAAAGAAAAAATACAGTGTTATTACGATAACTCATGCAGAAACCTCTACCGGCGCAGCGGCGCCTGTAAAAGAAATCTGTTCGATGTTGAAATCAAAATATCCTGAAGTCATTGTAATAATTGACGGCGTTGCAGCTACAGGCGGAATAGAGGCTTATATGGACTGGGGAATAGACATACTTTTCACATGCAGTCAAAAGTGTTTTGGAGTTTCTCCGGGACTTGCTATACTGTGGGCAAGCGAAAGAGCTGTACAAAAACGCAAAAGCTTACCTCCAATTCCCGAGTCNTACATTGACTTTGAAAAATGGATCCCGGTTATGCATGACCCGACTAAATATTGGGGAACTCCTCCGATAAATTTAATTTGGGCATTAAAAGAATCAGTGTGTATTATTAAAGAAGAAGGAATAACCGAGCGTTATAAGCGCCACGAGCGGCAAGCCGCCATACTTGACGAGGCTATGGAATCTATCGGCTTTTCAGTCGCCGCTCACAAAGAATTCAGGGCGCCGACGTTATCTGTTTATTTTTACCCTGAGGGATCAGGTATTGTGGATGCTGATTTCAGGAGAGTTCTTGCGGAAGAAGGAGTACAGTCCGCCGCCTGTCTGGGCGAATACGCCGGTAAAGGCATAAGGCTCGGACATATGGGAAATATAGATAAACATACTCTTGTTTCCACAATAGCTGCTGTTGAACGAACTTGCGTCAAATGCGGCTACGAAATAGAACTTGGAAGAGCACTTGGCGTGCTTCAACAAGGCTTAACAAATGAGTAGGTAAGAGTTATGAATATTGAAGGGGTATTCGCTCCAATCGCAACGCCTTTTAAGGATGACGGCGGCATCAACTGGGAAATGTATTCCGCGAATTTAAGGAAGCTCGCAAAAACCTCCCTCTCCGGGATAGTTTCTCTTGGAAGCAACGGTGANTTTGCGATGTTATCTTTTGAAGANAANCTTTCACTTGTTAAAGCCACAAGAAAAGAGCTTCCAAGTAATAAAATGCTTTTAGTAGGAACAGGCTGCGAGTCGCTTCGTGACACGATAAAGCTGTCGAATGACGTTGCGGAGGCTGGGGCTGACGCAGCCCTTGTAATTTGCCCAAGCTTTTACAAAAGCGACCTCTCCGAAGCAGCGTTACAAAAGCATTTTGAAAGCGTCGCGGATAATTCACAAATTCCCGTCATGGTGTACAACATGCCAAGGAATACGGGAATAAATTTGTCTTCAAAATTAATAATAAAACTGTCAGCTCACCCAAACATTGTGGGACTAAAAGACAGCAGCGGGAATATCGTACAAATATCCGAGATAATAGCGTCTGCGCCTGAGGGCTTCTCTGTATTTGCAGGTTCGGGCAGTTTCCTTTTTGTCACCACNATACTTGGCGGTAAAGGCGGGACTTTAGCGGTAGCTAACGTAGCGCCGGACTTTTGCGCGGAACTGTACCAAGTCTCAAAATCCGGAAATATAGAAAAAGGCCGCCAAATGCAGTTTGATCTGTTAGCCCTTAACGATGCTGTAACGGCAGGGTTTGGAATTGGCGGAATGAAAGCGGCGATGGAAATAGCAGGATTCTTTGGCGGTCTTCCCAGACCTCCAATTCAACCCGCAACCGCAGAAATCAGGGAAAAAATTCATACAATGATG
>WRNQ01000114.1 GCA_009776565.1 Synergistaceae bacterium
TTATAGGATTCTCATACCTCCGGCTGACGCCGGAGGTTATAGAAGTCGCGTCCTTTCAGGACGCATCGTGTTGATTGAAACGAATTGAAAAGATTTTCTCTATCTGTGTCCTCTCTCGCCTCTCTCGAGAAATCAATCCTTTTCAATAAAAATGTTAAGTTAATGGCATTGGTTTCACACCCGCCCTTTTTAATAGTAACCGGGAGGCCCCTAACTTCTTGATGAAGGATTGGATGATATTGCCAATGGACGCACGCAGGAGTTCGGCGCCGCCATGAAATAGATTCGTAAGGATATTGCCGATGGCGGAGTATGTAGTTGAAATTACAGCAAGTGTATCACAAAAGATTAGAAAGCCGTTAAGAGTACAAGCGAGATAGTTCTTTCTCAATATTTCTCTTCCCATACATAATACGTGTAACTGTAACGATACGATTCTTATTATCCACAGTATAAAACACAAGATAATTATCAACAGTCATGATGCGCAGTTTACGGCTCCGCCATGGTTCTTTCTCATATTGCCGGAATCGTTCAGGCATTGTATCTAAGGAATACACCGCCTTTTCGATGCGGGAGTACTGTTTTTCTGCAATTACAGGTTCAAGCAATGTATCAGCAATATATATGTATATATTCTTCAAGTCAAGGCGAGCAATATCAGTGCTTTGTACTTCATATTTCATATTTCATATGCCAAGTTCTTCACGCAGAGACTTGAATGCTTTTCCTGCCGGGGAAACACTCCCGCTTACAATATCGGCATAGCCTTTTTCAAGCTCGGCGGATAATTCATCTTCGGTCAGATTGGATATATCAATCGGCTGCGGGGCAGGGAGGATTACGTCAAAGGGAAGCCCGCGGCGTAATATAACCTGTTTTAAAAAAATACCTACTGCATTTGACATTGGTATTCCAAGTTGCGACAAAATCATTTCCGCATTCTCCTTTACGCTCGGCTCGACCCTGACATACAAATTTGTACTTTTATTCAATGCTGTCACCTCCGCCGTCACTATAACATAACGTACGGACAATAGCAATACATTCAGCTTTATATACTATTTTCAACACTTAAGTCATCTCATCTTGCAGCTTCACTCCGGTGCAACTTCACCTCCGCCCTGAAACGTTCCAGAATCTCTTTTGTACTCATTGCCGCGACTTCGTCTTCTATCTCTTTACTTATGTTGGAAATATGGCCTTTGTTTACACGTGTTTCCATCATTGCAGCGACCGAATCATCAACAGGTTCAGGCCTTGACGCATTTTTCCCGGAAGAATCTCTTCTGGTTACACTGTCTGGATAATTCTGCGCCGCAGCTATCTTTTGATTAGAATTTGGTTTTATCTCAACCTTCTTCTTTGAAGCCTGTTTATCAATTATATTTCCCGCCTTCCCATCACGTACACTCCCACGGCTCAGCTCCGCAGCGCGCATTTTAGCGGCGTACGCCAGCCTTTTAGCCTCGCTCATCCGGATGCTTGCACCGGTTAAGAAATCTCTCTCGNNNTTGCNTAAAATACGTGCATTTGCGTATAGTATTCTCATACTTGCGATATCAAAAACTAATTGTTGTTCAAACCCTTCAGGGCTCAATAATATTATTCCGATTGATTTCCCTTTTTCAATAACTTCAATGTCACAGATATAATTATCCGGATAGCCATTTAAATGTAGGAAAAAATCACGTTGACGTACTATCCTGTGCGCCAGCGTTTCCTGAGCCGCTTCTGTATTGGACGGGCATAAAAGAAGCATCATAAAAGGAAAAAAGGCAAACAGATATTTCCTCATTTATGACCTCATATTTAATTAAATTGTATTTCTAAAAGTTCGTCGCTCTGTTCATCCTGCGAAATACTCACTTCATCTCCCGGGTCTGCCTGAGGTTCAACATCTTTTCTGGTTTCTCCTATAAAACGGATAAGGTCAGCCAGAATTTCCGTTACATACTTTTTCACCCCATCCTTTTCGTATGACCTTACTTTAACTTTCCCTTCCAGATAAATGGGGGAACCCTTTTGGAAATATTTGGCAATCGTTTCCGCAAGTTTGCCCCACGCGACGCACGGAATGAAATCAGCCGCAGTTTCATACGCTCCATCAGTTCTTTTTGAATAGTTGCATGCTACTGTAAACTGTAAAAATGCTTTTTTGTTCATAGTATAACGAAGTTCCAGTTCGCGAACTATATTGCCCATCAGAGTTACTTTGTTTAATCCAATTTTCATATTTTACATTCTCCTTTTTTATAGTCCCATAGGATAAGGTTCCGGAAAGACAATATCTTTTTCAACGAAGATATTGAATCGTTCGCCCGGTCTTATGGTTATCGTTGGTTGAATATTCATGTTTTTATTCATAAGTCTTGCGCTCATATCTAAAATAGCATTTGCAGCCTGTTCTGAAGCTATCTCTCCCGGTGTCTTCGCCTGACTGTTTCTGTCCTCACGCGGCGAAATAATCTCGGCGCCGGTTACAAAAAGTGACGCTAACAATGCTACGGATATTATCCTGTTCCAATGCTCGTTAACTTTTCCTTTCATTCCCGCGTAACCCGATCGATCAAGACCGGCACTGCCCGCTATNTTNAGTGNTGNCCCATTCGGAAATATAAGCCGGTTCCATACGACAAGCACTCTTTTTTGTCCGTAAGTGATTTGCGAATCGTATACNCCTATTATTCTTGTTCCCTTGGGAATTAATACATGCCGCCCACGCNCCGAATCCCACACGTTTTCGCTCACTTGCCCCATAATCGGTCCCGGAAGGTCAGAATTTATACCTGTTATTAAAATTCCGGGGATAACAGTTCCCGCTTTAAGCTCAAGGTAGAATTGCTGAGGAATAGGAATATTATCCGAATATCCCTGATGAGTTAACGAGGCGCCGCTACTCCTCAGGAAATCCGCTTTTTGCGCCTGGCGGTTCGGATCACTCTCTCCTTGCTGAAGAAGCCCGGCAAGCAAAGCGGGATCAATTCCTCCAATTTGATCGTTCTGTTGCGGCGCTTGCTGTTGCATTCCTCCAGCAGCCGAAACAATTCTGTCTTCCCCAAAACCATCAGCTTTTGGAGGATTCATTATCGCCTGCGTATTTATCATCCGCAATTGACCAGCCGCCTGTTTGTCTTCCTGATTTGAGTAATATTTGCGCTTGGGCGGAGTTGGCGTGGCGACAACCCGGACTGCTTTTTCTTCAGGAGGGTTTATATAAATAATTTCCTGTTTTACCTCCGGTTGAATTATTGGAGCGGGCTTTCTGGCGGAAGCTTGAAATTCCGCAGCCATGCTTGCGAAATCCCGTTTTGGCGCGTCGTACGTCCTTGATTGTTCAGCTCTGTTCATTTCATTGTTCTTTTGCGCCTGTGAAGCAATAATAAAAATTACTGCCGCTATTAAAAGCAGCCCAAAGAATATAATACGTTTACTGTACGGCTTTGTTACGTGTTTATCCCGGTCGATTATTGGACCTCCCTGACTCTCATTTTGCCATCTGTTATCGTCCACGTTTGATCCTGCCATCTTTATTTCCTCCGGGTTATTACTACTCTTGATTGCTGCGCTCCAATTCCGGCTATGAGTCCCGCTTTTGTGAATACTTTATCTACAATGAACATATCTTTTGCTACCCTGTAATTTACAAGCATTTCTCTTCGTCCCTCAAATATTACAAATACGGGAGCTTCTATGCTTTTAATTGTGCTTTGCGAAGGGAACTGGATGTAAGTTTTGATCCCGTCGTCCCATACTCTTATGGGTTTCCAACGGATATCATCTTTTCCGCGTATTTCATAGTTGAAATGCAGTTCTTCCGGGTTTACTTTGTATTCTCCGTCAGAAAGCAGTTCCATCGTGTTTCTTTCTTTTTGCTTGTCCGCTATAAAAACGTCCCACGCTGCCATGGTGTCGAGCGGATAGTTAAATGATACTGAAGGCATGAACTCTTTTGAGCTTGACATAAGGTCGATATTGTATGTCCGTCGGTCAGTGTTGATAACAAGATTTGTCGAAATATCCGCCATCAGCGGCTTCACTAGCACATGGATTTGTTCGTTCCCAGCAGGTCCGGACCTTCCCGGTATAAACGTCCAGCGGGCGGTGTCGCCCGGAAAAACTCCTGTGACCATTTCTCCTGGTTGCAAGATTATGTCCGTAACGCGCATAGGGCGGCAAGTTATTTTTGGTATATAGCTTTGGTACGCGAAAACAATTGCTCCGGTTTGTCCCAGCGTTGGGGGAACACCATTCTTTCCGGAGCTGAACTCTTTTACAAGTTTCATCGCTTCCTCATCAATTTTACGCATAGTGAGGTCTTCTTTTATATCAAGCCATTTTCGCGCGCGTTGCTCTTCTAAGTATTCTCTTGCGGTTATTTCAGTAAGGTTTTGAGGTATATCCTCATCATCCCAACCCCAGCCGATATCGTCCGACATTAAAATTATTTCATCGAGGTTAACTTCTATTTCCCGCCCTCCTTGCTGGATTGTTACCCTTGGCGGAACAGAATAGAACACATCATCATCCGATGACGCCGCTCCAAAAGATGATGTTGCTGACAAAATAATTATTAAGAGCGATAAGGTTATTATTACAATTTTTTTCATTCCTTGCCTCCTATTATTTCGCTGAAGTTAAAATCAGTTACGTAAATCCCCAAAGGATTGAGAAGTATTTCGTCCATATTTTTGGGCGGATTAATTGCTGTCTCAAATATTCCGCGATAATGCCTGGTCCAGAGTTTCCGCCCGTCTTGGAACGAATCTTCCGTCCATTCGGCTTGCCATGTTTTTTCGGAAAGCGACAGAACCGAATTAACAACAGCATGAACTGAAGTTCTCGTTGCCATGGCGTCCATTGGGTTATTGATGCGGTAATAATCCTGATACTTTATTTCCGCTGCCGTTGTAGCAGGGGTGGAGTTATATACGTAATTCATAAGGTACAATTGCGCTTCCTGGTCAGTAAATACGGTTTTTAATGACCATATATAACGGGCAACGGCAGAGATGATAAGTCGCTGATCAACCTTAGAAGCTTTTACTGGTTCTATGGCTACCTGGTATCCATGCTGATCAACTTGTACGATATATGGCACTACGGTAACTTTATTTGCCGTATAAATAACTGCAAAAACACAGGCTGTGCAACAAAGCAGCAATACAAGCGATATCCGCCGCCACGCAGCCGCGTTTTTTGATAGGTACCCGTAACGTTCGGCTGCTTCCGTTCTTCCGGCTGCAAATGGATCAGTTGTAAGGATATTTTTTTCTTCATTTTTTGCCACCTGCGATTAGCCTCCTTTATTATTCGCTATGATACATCCTGGCAGCTTTCTGGGCATCGTTGAATATTGCACTGCCGGCTTTCATTTCATTTCCGCCGGTGTTGTTTGAAGCGGAGCTTAATGCATAACCTCTTTCACCACTGCTTTTTCCCTGTCCGTTAAGTGGGTATGCGGCAAAGGCTTTTACTGCACTTAATGCTCCCAAAACTGCGCCTTTTGTTGTTCCTAAATCTTTGCCGTCTTTGTTTACTCCCACAGAAACTACCTGATTTCCGAATGCATTTGCAGCAGAATGTGTTGCTTTAGCTGTATTAATTGCTATTTGACTTACTCCGCGAGAAATGTTCCATACGGTTGCAGCGGTTCCAACTCCCGCCATGACAGCGGCTCTGGCGAGTCCGCCGTCCGCTGTAGCGTGACCTGTCATAATTGCAACTGCATATTGCGGGACGGATTTTA
>WRNQ01000115.1 GCA_009776565.1 Synergistaceae bacterium
GCTCGCAGGACTTCACTTTCGCTGGAGGATAAAATTATCTCGCCATCAAGAGCTTTTGCCTTCCTGTAATTGGAAATGAACTGCCTGTGTCGCCTGGCGTAGGAAGTTGATTTACGGATTATCATTTCCAGCCACGGCTTGGGAATAGTGCAATCATTATCATTCAGGGCTTCTGATGCAAGAGTTTGCATATCCTTACCCAGACATATGAAAGGCATCAGGATATTGTTTGGAAAGGCCGTTTCATATGCTTCGCGCAGAGCGTCGAAGGCGCCAGCTCTGTCCTTCGTTTTAAAGAGCACGCATGCTTCCATCGCCTGAATCTCCACCCGGCCGAACAGAACCGTCTCCCACCTTTTCTGCTCTTCCATATAGGACAGCAAGGAGGCATAATTATCCGTAATGTAGCAATACTGCAACTTTATTTGGTTTGCGGAGTTTTCTTTGAATACCGGATGGCCGTAGGTAGAAAACTTTCCCTTTAGCCAGCCCGGAACTCTCTCCGGTTCCAAAATATAACAGTAAAACGCTCCCAAGGTGATGTCATAGGCAAAGAAGCTTGCAGTATAAGCTGTTACGTTCTGCAAAGCCTCCGTGTCTTTAAGCGCTTGTTCTGCCTTTGCGAAATTTCCCTGCGAAACTGCTATTCGCAACATGTAGAACAGCGCCCTGTGTACCTGCGTAAATTGCCCGGACGCGCGCGCCCCCTCAAGCCCCTTGACTATTAAGCGTTCCGCTGCGCGAACGTCGCCCTGATAAAACTTCAGTTCGCCCCGGGCTAAATCATAAGAACCAGCCATGCGACCGTTATAGCAACGGGATGCATATTCCTCCGCGCGATACAAAGCGTCGATGTACTCCTGCGGGGCGCCGGCTCTTGCAGAACCCACAAGGCTGATCCATGGGACTATCGAATGGCTGGTCAGCTTGTTTGGTTCAACATTGGTTTTGGACATGTATTCGTTCATCCTGGCGTAGTAAACATCAAAATCGTAGCAGTCGTCCATAGTGCTCACCAACTGTCGCACCATTCCCCAAGCATAGTAAAGACCGACCAAAGTATAGTTTAAGGACGGGTCCCCGGGCAAGACCAATAACTTTTTCTCGTAATCCGCAAGCAGCTTCAACGCTTTTTGCCATTTTCCAAGGCTGATTACTACACGCGTGTGTATAGCGGCAAAAGATCTTACGCCAATATATATGTCGGGCGGCGCCCGGTCAAATAACTGTTCCGCAAAAAGCGCTATATCGCTCGGTATCTGCAGAGGGAAGTCAAAGAAAATGGACATTATTGAATTAAAGTCCCCAATTCTTTCATAATAGCTCATCGCGTCAATCTTAAAACCGTTCTCGTTACACCAATCCGCCGCAGTTTTATAAATCCTTCGTTTTTCTTCTTCAGTAAGAATATGCTGATTGGCGCGCAGGAAATCCAAAAACAGGTGATGGATCATGTATGCTTTGACATAGCTGTCGTAGCGGATGAAGGAGCTTAACCGCTCAAGTTCAACAAGCAGGCTTTTTTCCTCACCTGCCAGTGTGTTAACAAGGTTCACCGAAAGGTGGTCTATTAAAGAAAGACACAATAAAAAATGTCTAAGCTGCCCGGAAACTACATTAAACACTTCTGATTCTATCAATTCGAAGAAGTTCTTCTTTATTGCGTTGCGAACGTTAATAGAATAGAGCGGCGATTTTTTCAGCGACTGCACAACTAAGTTCACGGCAAAAGCCCAGCCGTTCGTATCCTGAAAGATTTCGCTCAGAGTTTGCTTTTCCGGGGTTAATCCCTGATGGCTCAAATATTCGCCCAGCTCGCTTTCGGTGAAGCTCAGATCTTCTTCATTTATTTGGGCGACAAGACCTCTGACCCGCAGGCCCGCTAAATTAAGAGACGGAGGCTCGCGGCTTATAATTATCATCGTCTTCCTGTTTGAGGGCATGTAATATATACTATGTTCTACATAATCAAACACGAGTTTGTCTTTTATAAAATGAAAATCGTCCATCACAAATATGTACTGCTGTTGATTAAGCATGCTACGTTCATACAGGCGATATATCTGTTTACGCTTTTCTTCCGTATCGGGAAAGCCGAATCCTTTAATATCATCTCCCAATTGCGGGTCCATTTGCGCAAAAGTGTTAGCCAGGCTTTCCCAGGTGCGCGAAGCCACGTTGTCGCGCTCCGACATCTGCTCCCATGCGACAGGTATGTTAAGTTGCACTAAAAAATCGTAAACCGCGCGCGTTTTACCAAAGCCTGCCCCCGCACATACTATCACTAAGGGACATTTTATGGCTTCTTCAAGAAGCCGGTTCAGCCTCTTTCGTACAAAGTGAGTGGAGTCGCCTGAATCAAGAGGCGTTTTCAGTTTGTTATCCATACCTGTTACATTTCCCTTCAAGTGCTTTTGCATATATCTGACCTCTTATATCAGCTTTCGCTCGACAGCTATCCGTCTGACGTCGTCTATGTTCCGGGCGTTCAACTTTTCAAAAATCCTGTTGATAATAAGTTTAACCGTGCTAATGGACAAATTCAGGCTGGCCGCGATTTCTTTGCGAAAAAGCCCAGTTTGCATGGCTCGTAGGACTTCAATTTCGCGGAAGGACAAAATCACATCGTCATCCGAATCTTTTGTCTTCTTGTATTCGGAAACGAACTGCCTGTTAAACCTGGCGTAGGATTTAGATTTGCGGATTACCGTTTCCAGCCACGGCTTGGGAATAGTGCAATCATTATCATTCAGGGCTTCTGATGCAAGAGTTTGCATATCCTTACCCAGCCATATGAGAGGCATCAGAATAGCGTTGGGCAAGGCCGTTTCATAGGCTTCGCGCAGCGCGGCGAAGGCGCCGGTATTATTCTTGATTCTGTAAAGCGCGCACGCTTCCATCGCTTGCAATTCCACCCTATTGTACAGAATCGACTCCCGCCTTTTCTGCTCTTCCATATAAGCCAGCAATGAAGCATAGTTTTCCGTAATATAGCAATAATGCAACCTTACCTGGTTTGCAAAGTTTTCACTGAATTTCGGATGAGTGAATGACTCGAACTGACCCTTTAACCAGCCTGGAACCCTTTCCGGCTGCGAAGTATAGTTGTAATATGTCCCCAGGGTTATGTCATAGGCAAAAAAGCATGCAACGTAATCTGTTTCGTTCAACAGAGCTTCCGTTTCCTTAAGCGCTTGTTGAGCCTTTGCAAAATCTCCCTGCGAAACTGCTATACGTATCATGTATAACAGCGCCCTGTGTATCAGTTCATACTGTCTCGACCCGCGCGCTAGCTCAAGGCCCTTGACAATAAAGGATTCCGCTGCACGAATATCGCCCTGGTAATATTTAAGCTCGCCGTTCGCTAAATCATTCATGCCTGCCATACAGCCGTTGTAGCTAAGTGACACACATTTCTCCGAACGGGCCAGGGCGTCTATGTACTCCTGCGGGGCGCCGCTTCTCGCGGAACCCACCAGGTTAAACCATGGACCAATCGAATAGCTGGCCAGCTTGTTCGGTAAGGCTGGAGTTTTGGTCAGGCATTCACTCATCTTTGTGTAGTAAACATGAAAATCGTAACGGTCGTCCGTAGTGCTCATCATCTGCCGCAACGAACCCCATGCATAGTATAAACCGCTCAAAGTAAAGCACCGGAATTTATCGTCCTCGGGCAGGCGCAGTAATTCAGTCTCGTAATGCTCAAACAGTTTTGTCACTTCATCCCACTTACCAAGGCACATGACTACTCGGACATGCATCCCCACAAAAGCCAATACTTTGGTAAACATGTCCGGCGGCGCGCGGTTAAATATCTGCTCTGCGAAGAGAGCGACGCTATGCGGCACCTGCAGGGGGATATCATAGAAAATGGACACTATTGACCCGTAGTCCCCAATTTTTTCATAATAGGACAGCGCGTCTGTCTTAAAGTCGTTCCGGTTGCACCAATCCGCAGCAATTTGATAAGTTCTCCGTTTTTCATCCCCGGTAAGAATCTCCTGCTTCGCGCGCAGGTAATCCAGAAAAAGGTGATGGATTAAGTAGGCGTCGAGATAGCTGTCGAAGCGGATATAGGAGCTCTGCTGCCTCAGTTCGGTCAGCAGGCTTTCATCCTCCCCTGCCAGGGAGGCGACCAGGTCCGCCGAAAGGTGGACCACCAGGGAAAGGCACACCATTAATCGCTGCAGCCGCTCGGAAACCTTGTTGAACACTTCGGTCTCCATCAACTGGAAGAAGTTCTTCCTCATCGCGTTGCGAACGTATCCCGAATAGTGCGGCGATTTTTTCAGCGACTGCACTATGAAGTTCACCGCAAAAGCCCAGCCTTTCGTATCCTGAATGATATCGTGAATAGTTTGAGGATCGGCGGATAACCCCTGCTGACTCATATATTCGGCAAGCTCGCTTTCGGTAAAGTTAAGATCTTCTTCGTGTATTTGCGCGACAAGACCTCTGACCTGCAGACCCGCTAAATTGAGCGCCACAGGCTCGCGGCTTATAATGATTATCGACTTCCTGTTCGACGACGGATAATATAAGCCATATTCCAGAAAATCGATAACGGCTCTGTTTTTCACTAAATGAAAGTCGTCTACAACGACTATGTACTGAAGTTTACCAGGCACACTTCTTTCATAAAGGTGAAAGAACTGTTTACGTTTTTCTTCCGTATCGGGGAAGCCAAATTCTTTAAAAACCTCTCCCAATTGCTCGTTCATCTGTGCAAAAGAGTGACCTAGATTTTCCCAGGAACGGGATTCTACGTTGTCGCGGTCTGAAAGCTGTTCCCATACGACAGGATTATCCTGCTGCGCCAAATAATCGGCGACAGCGCGCGTTTTACCATAGCCCGCTCCTGCGTATACTGTCACTGCCGGACATTTTACAGCTTCCTCAAGAAGCCGGTTCAGCCGAGGTCGTACGAAATGTGGAAAATCGCCTGAATTAAAAAGCGCTTCCCGTGCACTATCCATACCTGTTTACATCTCCCTCCAGGTTCTTTTACTACAATCCAATCCCTTATATCAGCTTCCGCTCGTTGGCGTTGCGTATGGCTTCGGCTAAGTTGCGAGCTTTCAGTTTATCGTAAATGCTGTTGATATAATGCTTGACCGTACTGATGGACAAATTCATGTTTTCCGCAATTTCCCTACGGGATTCTCCATGGGACATGCGTTTTAGAACTTCAATTTCGCGAGGGGTTAACACTGCATCTCCGTCTAAGTTGTTAGCTGTTCTATAGTCGGAAGAGAGCTTTGTGTAGCGCTTGGCGAAGCTGGCTGATTTGTTCTCAACCATCTCAAGCCACTGCTTAGGAATACCAAAATCCTTCTCGTTTTGGGCAGCGGCGGCAAGTGCACGCATATCCTTTCCAAGCCATATGAAAGGCGTCAGAATAGCGTTAGGCAACGCTATTTCGTAGGTGTCGTACAGCGCGGAAAAGGCGCTCGCTTTTTCCTTAGTTTTGAAAAGTGCGCATGCTTCCATTGCGCCCAGTTCCACCCTGTTGTACAGAATCGAATCCAGTCGCCTTTTTTCTTCTATATAAGCCAGTAAGGGGACGTAATTGTTCGTAATGTAGTTATAGTACGCCTTTACTTGGTTTGCAGAATTTTCGTTGAAATATGTATGATCATAAGCCGAGAACTTCTCCTTTAGCCAGGTTGGGACCATTTCTGGCTGCGAAACATAGGTATAATAAGCTCCCAGGGTTATATCGTAAGTAGTGTTGCTGGGGAGATA
>WRNQ01000116.1 GCA_009776565.1 Synergistaceae bacterium
AACAGGTACCATGCTGCAAACGCCAGAAATACAGCAAAGAAAATACCCGCATGGACACGGGTTCCGAATAATTGAGGCAATCTGGCGGAAGGAGGAAAACGCGTTGTTATGGGAAACCCCAAAGAACTTGGGTCTCGCCAGGGACCATAAACGAAATACTCTAAAATTCTTATGGCTATATAATTAAGCATAAGGGTTGATATAATCTCATTTACATTCCATTTCGATTTTAAATATCCGGCTGTCATAGCCCATAATCCGCCGGATACACATGCAAAAAGAGCAGCAATGAACAACATGTAAAAACGATTGTCCACGTAACAGTATCTGACTGCTGCTGTTGCGGCAAGCGCGCCCATAAATGCCTGTCCTTCGACCCCTATATTCCATACAAGCATGGTAAAGCACAACATGACAGCAAAGGAGGATATGGCTATAGGAGCAGCCCGAACGACAGTTTCACTTAATTCGTAACTTCCTCCAAAAGCCGCTTTAATAGCCCTGCTATAAGCGTCTATTGGAGATATTCCCTGTAAGTACAACAGCACTGATCCCCCGAGGAGCGCCATAAAAACAGACACTATCGGTATGGCGAAATTTATCCATTTTGGCGCGTCAATTCTTTTTTCTATCCTGAACACTACTGCAAAACCTCTGATATATGAGTTCCCGCCATCATAAGGCCAATCTTTTCAATTGGCATTGATTTTGGTTTCGCTATTATTCCCATGAATTCTCCTTTATGAATTACAGCCAGCCTGTCGCTTAAAGCCAACAGCTCCTCGATATCCTCGGATATCAAAAGGACTGCAGAGCCAGCCTTTGACGCGGAAATTATTCTCTCCCTAATATAACGCGTAGCCGAGATATCGAGCCCCCATGTCGGATGCATGATTATCAGAACTTCCGGGTTCCCTGATAACTCTCTGCCTAACATAAGCTTCTGAAGATTGCCGCCTGACAGGTTTTTCACTGCGGCGCCGATGGAAGGCGCCGAGACGTTAAACTGTTCTACTATGAATTGTGCTTTTCTTTCAACTGCGCTCCAGTTAATTGAATTACCCTTTGTGATTGGAAAAGTCCAATAGTCAGTTAATATTGAATTGCTTTTGACATCCAGGGCGGTAACCATTCCGGTGTTCTTACGATCGGCAGGAACATAATGAACTCCTGAATCCAAAAATACTCGCGGCAATGCGTTTGTTAAATCGTCATCATTGATTTTCACATAACCGGAAACCGCGCTACGCAACCCATATATCGCTTCGCATAGTTCCAACTGCCCATTTCCTGCCACTCCCGCTATGCCCAGTATTTCTTTTTTTCTAATCCGGAATGAAATGCTTTTAACTGCCACTCCGCCTCTGTCATTCAGCGCACAAATATTGTTTACTTCAATAGCGACTCTTTCATTTGCTAAATTCGTCTTTGTTTTATGAACATCAGGAAGAATTTTCTGACCCATCATCATCTCCGATAAGAGTTCCCGGGAAACATTGTGCGATTTTGTGACGACCGTACCGACAAGCTCCCCTCTTCTGAGAACGGTTACCCTGTCAGTTTCGTTCATGACTTCGTGCATTTTATGAGATATAAAAATCACGCTCTTCCCCTCGGAGGTCATATTGCGTATAGTCTTGAACAATTCTTTGGATTCCTGAGGAGTGATGACTGCCGTCGGTTCGTCAAGGATGAGAACTCCCGCTTTCCGGTAAAGCATTTTAAGCACCGCAACCCTCTGTTGCTCCCCAATTGAAAGTTGCCAAACATTTGATAATGGATTTACTTTTAGGTTATATTTTTCGCTTATTTCAGTTATTTCTTTAATTATCCGCTTTTTTGGAAGGATAAACGGCATACGTGTTCCGAGAATCATATTCTCCCACACCGTCTGCGTCTCGACCAACATGAAATGCTGATGCACCATGCCGACCCCCGACAAAATAGCGTCGTTTGGCGTCCTGAAAATACATTTATTGTCATCAATGTAAATCTCTCCGTTATCGGGTTGATAAAGTCCATATAGGATATTCATTAAAGTCGATTTTCCGGCGCCGTTTTCTCCAAGCAGCGCGTGAACCTCTCCGCGCTCTACGCTGAAGTTGATGTTACTGTTAGCGGTAACGCCGGAAAATTTTTTTGTAATTTCCTTCATTTCAACAAACGGCAAAAATTTTCCTCCTTTTATTTATCCTCTTTACCTCTCCAGAATACGCGTATTGGGGAACCGGAAAAGTCCTCAAGAGTTCTTAATTCTTTTTTTACATGATTTGTAAAAGCGTTATCCGCTATTTCTGGTTTATTGACGAAAAATAAAAACGTAGGCGGCTCGATATCTGGTTGAAGGCAGTAGTAAATTTTTAATGAGCGCCCGCGCGCGTCCGACGGAAAATGATCAAAAGCAAGCACATCGCGCATGAGGCGATTCAGGACGCTTGTTGGAATACGTTTTTGCCGGTTTAGATATATCCGGTTTATCTCTTCCCCTAACTTTTTTAATCCCCTGCCGGTCAATGCGCATGTAAAAGCCATAGGCGACCAATTGACAAAAACCATCTCTTCCTTTATAAATTTCGTCATCTTATCGCCTTGATTATTATCCTTATCAAGCAAATCCCATTTATTCAGGATCAACATCAGCCCCCGCCCCTTTTCCGCCACTCTCGCAGCCAGTTTTTTGTCCTGTTCGGTACAGGGTTCGGAAGCGTCCATTATAAGCAAAGTGACATCTGATCTGTCAATAGCCTGTAAAGTCCGTACAAAGGAATAATATTCGATATCTGAACTTATACTGCTTTTCTTGCGCATGCCTGCGGTGTCTATAATCCTGAATACCTTACCGCCTATAATAACTTCAGTATCGATAGCGTCGCGCGTCGTTCCCGCAACGGGGCTGACCACGGCTCTGTCTTTTCCCGCAAGGCGGTTGAACAGGCTTGACTTGCCTACATTTGGCCTTCCAACTATGGCAACGTTAATAATGGAATCGCTGCTTTCATATTCTATGGACTCGGGAAGCATCTCCACTACCCTGTCAAGAAGCGAATCTATGCCGGTTTTATGCAACGCGCTTATACCAAATACTTCGTCAAATCCAAGCGAATAAGCTTCCAGCGTACGGATTTCATGTTTAGGATCGTCTATTTTATTAACAACGAGCAACACGGGTTTACCGCTTTTCCGCAATAAAGATGCAACGTCCTCATCCATAAAAGTAACGCCGTCGTTTCCATCAATAACAAAAACAATAAGGTCGCTCTCTTCTATAGCCAGAGCGACCTGAGAACGAATTCCTTTTGTGAAAGGGTCCTCATCTTTAACTAAGAGACCTCCGGTGTCTATTACATAAAAAGGATATCCTTTCCATTCAGCTTCTCCATATATCCTATCTCTCGTCACGCCGGGCATATCGTCAACTATTGCTTCCCGGCGTCCCACAATCCTATTGAAGAGAGACGATTTTCCAACATTCGGACGTCCCACAATTGTAATGATAGCCATTTTGTCTCCTATATATTATCCTCCAGTAAATATGCCTGCAGTTCTTCCCCTTTTAAGCCGGCGCCCATTCCAAGCGACATTTTTATTCTGGCTTGCAGAGGATTTAGTCCTCCACCGTTGTAAACTCCCATTTCAATAAGCCTATATGCGCTTCCTTCAAAATTAGAACCCGGAATGACCCTGCCGTTTATGCAACGGGATGTTAAAACAATTGGGACTTCCTCCTTTANNAATTTCTTTATATATGGTATCCATGAAGGAGCTATTTCTCCATCTCCAAAAGCTGCGAGCACCAATCCGTCGATTCCATTGGAATCTTTATTTTGCAGGGCGGACAATAAAATTTCACCTCCACCAAGTGAAGCATATATAATTTCAACTCTGCGCGCAGGTTGAGTATTAACAGGCAGAACTCTGTTGCGGTCTTTTGAGCATAAAAACAACAAATTGCCGCCGCAAAACTCCGCTATTATTCCGCAATTTGGAGTTTCAAATCCAGCGCGTCTGTAATTTGAAATTTCGACCACATCGGAAGCGGAAAGTAAAGCAGAATCTGACAAAACCAATACTCTTTTGCCCCAGCAAGATTTTGAGCTTGCAGCTTGCACTGCCTGTTGCAAAAGGTTCGCCCCGGCTTCAAAAGAATGAAATTGCGTGCTTGCCGCAAAAATAAGCGGCTGAGGAAAAGACCATATGAGATCAGCGTAATAAGCAATTTCTTCAAGCCCCTGCGAACCGCAGGTTATAACAACCCCTTCCGCGCCGTCTACTATTTGTTTACCCGCAAGTTGTAAAAGATCAGATATCATCCGTAGTGAATAATGCCCAGCCGGTTGGCGACTCCAGTCGGTTTGATATACATTCTCTTTCCGGTCATCCTGCAGAAAAGACAAAATCTCTTCCGTTGATAAAGGGACTTCATCTTCACCAGGCGTTTCGTAGTATTTAGTAACTATACGCCCTCCNGATATCAGTAAAGCTATTTTACCCCTGTTAGACATCCTTTTAAAATCCTAATTCTTCCCCNACAACAATCACATGAGCTTTGCGACCTAAACCAGGTCTCTCAAGGATCAACAGAGCCCGGCAAACTCTGTCCGGAGAATCGCAATCGACGCAATAGCCTGTTTTTGTGCATGGAGTATTGCCATTCAGTCTCAATACGTTTGGAGGAGTGGAAGATCTTACTCTTGATATAGCAGCATCCACGTTCTGGGCTATCTTATTAACGCCTATGACAAAAATCAACTCGTTTCTGCCCCATGCCATTCCGCTCACTCTGTTTCCTGTCCCGTCAATATTGACTATTACTCCGTCAGTAGTCACCGCATTTGCGCTTGTCAGGAAATAATCCGACAAATTTTCGTTTTGCAGGGTTTCCGCCCGCTGCTCAGGTGTGAGATTTGGATCCCAGTGATGATAGATAGTACATCCTTTTCCCTTGAGAGCTTCGATAGCGCCAATTTCTCTGATAGTAACGCTCCCGGGAATCCCTACTGAAGCGTTTTCCGGGATTAATTTCAATACTTCGGAAAGAGCTTCTTCCTTTGTATTGACATAACAAGCTAAATACCCTTTTTTTAATAGTCCGGACACAAGTGTTCTTCCCAAAACTTCTCTGGCCTTTTGTTTAGCGACCATAAAAATATTATCCAAACCTAAACACACCCTTTTCTTTAATTTAATTTTGTCACATTCAATCCACGCTTTTGCGCGTGATTCAACACAGCGTTATAAATTTTTGAAATTTCCATTGGTTTTTCCGATTTAAGGTTAGACAATAATAAATTTAAATAAAGAGATTTATCTTGTGGATTTAATTCCACTGATCTTATAAGCGAGTCAACTCCGGGATAATTAATAAACAAACTCTCCAGGCTCTCGGTAGAATCGTACTCTTCCACCAGGAAATCAGGCAGGCTTGGGCTATCAATATTAAGACAGGCGTAAAATGCTTTGGTTGCTCCTGTAAAATCTGACGATGCATAAAAAGCTACTCCAAGGAAAAAGAAAGATAATCTGTCTTTTGGGTTTCTCTCAAGATTCCTTTTTGATAAATCAATAGCTTCAATGTATTTTTCATCTTTAATAGCTGCAAAGATTCTATCACCCGTTNAATCAATCTCTGCTGNGGGGCGCGTTCTCGTTGTTCCGGCAGTATGCCCCACATTTTGGCGACTGGTTCTGGTT
>WRNQ01000117.1 GCA_009776565.1 Synergistaceae bacterium
AAAAGAACCAAAAAAGGCGCCGGGGGTTCCGGTCCCCCCGGACCCCTAAACGGCCAGGGGCAAGCCCCTGGACCCCAAAAACCGTAGGTATACGTAGGGAATTGCAGTCTGCAGGAAGAACATCCATACCGTTTAGTGCCTTCCGCAGGAAGAACATCCATACCGTTTTGTGCCTTCCGCAGGAAGAAATGATTATAAGCATGATTGACATGTTCAACGTTGGTTCAAAGCATGATTGACAAATCAAGTTTCACGCCATATCAACGCGTCTGAACATAACCGCCGCCGCAATCAACAACAGTATTGAAATTGATGATATTACAATTCCCTCCAATAATCCTGTTGTGAAATAGACAAACTCTATTTCATGCATCCCCTTGTCAAGTTCAAGCGCAAGGAACGCGCCGCCGCCGACACTTTCCTTTTGGTATTTTGCGCCGTCAACCTTTACAGTCCAACCCCCATCAAGCGGGATCGACGTGAACAGGACGCCTTTCTCAATGACGTCGATCCTTGCCTTCAGGCTGACGTCGGTATACTCAACATCCCTGAGGACCTGTCTCCGTAGGCGTTCGTACGCTCTCCTGAACGCTTCCTCATCAAAACTGTATGCGTAAAAGGCAAACGAATCACCGGCCACATCGGCTTTAAAGGTTATCAAAACCTCAAAGCTCTCCCCTGCCGAATAGCTTCCGCAATCCATGATATAAGGATATCTGACGTTATGGTTCTTTATAAACCCGCCACCGGTAACCTTAACGTCCTCAATCGCTATCGCGTCAACAAATATATACGCCTGCCCGCCCTCTTTCACAGTAACTTTGTAGGTTGCAGACGCCTCTTTCTGTGCATCTGTCCTGGCGTATCTTATATGCGTCCCTCCGCCTGACGATATTTGCATGTTGTCAAGTTCACCCTGTTCCGGCTGCAAATCCCTGAATACTCGAATATTTGATCCCAGAGCTTTATTAATAAAGTCTTGCTGAACCTGAAACGGATCATTAGCGTTGTAGTTCCAATTAGCAACGTCACTGTTTACCATAAAACCAATCGGAAGGAAATATGGATTTTCATAGATTCTTACTTCCCCCTCTTCTCCCAATTTCCGATAGATACCGTTGCTTAAATCCCTGTCCTTGTTCAAGATATACTTGACAGATAAGATTGAATCAATAACCGGAGTATTGCTCCTGTAGACATACCAAGCGTTGGAATTAATGAACCCCATTTGCCCAAAAAGGTCGTTGACCTTCACTTGAGAAGTGGATGAATAGTAAGAAACCCCCTTGTAATTATAAATAACCGGCGTGTTATATGTCGTCTGCTCGGCAAATTCGATTCGCTCAAAACCCACTTCCATGGCTTTTACTCTTTCGACTGCCGGCATCACTTCATTCAGGTGGGAAACATAGTTGTCTCTCTGAAAAATACCGGCTTCTCCTATTCTGTAACACGCATTGATACACAGTTCGATTGCGACAATAATCAGGAAAATAGCGCCGGCGACAAACACTCTCCGTGAGCCGTCTCCCTTCGGAATTTCATGCTTTTCTCTACTTTCCCACATTTTCTCGTTCATATAAGCTGACGTTTCCGCTGCAGAATCCAGCCCGGCGCACGACTTTGGATAGGCGTTCTCCACGTGTTCCATTCCAGCGCCTGATTCAGCTTCTGAGGTCTCACCGCCATTCCCTTCACTTTCTGGTTTACCTACCGCAGGCGCCGCGTACTCCACTCTAGTTGCCTGTTGTGTATCAGATTCTACTTTCGGCTCTGATTTTTCGTATACCCCCGTTTTCGTATTCCAAGTCCACTCGAATTCCCGCACCGCTTCTGTAATAGCCCCTATTTTCGCATCGGCGTTTTCTCCAACTGAAATCTCCTCGTCCGCTTTCGATTCAGATCCAGATCCAGATTCAGATTCTGATTCAGATTCAGATTTTGATTCCAATGTCGACTCAGATTTCGACTCCGATTCAGATTCAGACTTCACTTCAGTTTTCGATTTCGATTCCGTCGCAGACTTAGACTGTGATTCAGGTTCTGATTCCGCTCCCACTCTTAGTTGAGTACATATATTGGTCCGTCCCTCAGCTTCGGCGCCCATACTGATTTCTCTACTTGCCGAAGTTACTCTCTCGGTCACAAATGCCTTGTCCGTCACATCTAATGCCATTCCTCCCGGCGCGTCCGTATTTGCATTATCGCATATTCCTCCCGGCGCGTCCGCGGTTGCATTTTCGCATATTCCCGCCACCATTTCCGCAGCCTTATTTTCAGCGTGTCTGATACCAAATATTACCAGGGAATAAATAATAATAAAGAGCATACTTATATATGTAACGAGAGTCTCTGTGTTCTCAGACGGCTGCCTTTCCATATAAAATATAAATATTCCCGCTCCAAACGCACAAGCAAAAATCTCCGCCGGTCGCACCCCATCGAGCTTTGACAGGGCATGACAGGATACCGCAAGAAGCACGAATATATACATAAAGGAAAATCTGAAAAGCAACGAGTTTGGGAAGTGCATCCCATGCCACAGATAGTCCAAAATGTTCACGTTGAAGCTCAGTACCATAAAAAGCAAAAGCAGCGTATTGCATATCTTTTCCCTGATGTGTATCTTCCTGTTTAACAGGTGTAGGGGCGCCAAAAAAAACACAACCACTCCGCAGTATATGTTAGGGAGTCCGACCATAATGGAGGGTTTTACAAGCATCAGATGATTCGAAAAAATATCAAGAACGTCCTCATATAGCCTAACGCTTCGCGAAAACGAAGTGCTGGCCGCCGAGGCGGTCGTCAGCCCGAAATACGCCGGCAGTGTTACGACCGCCGTAATTGCGCCCGCCCATAATGAGAAGATGATAAAGAAAAGCGTCCTGTTCATGATCTTTTTAATGTCAAAACCAGGGTTTTGACTCAAATAATATATAATGAAATAAATCACGCAGAAAATACAAACCATTAACCCGATATAAAAATTCGAGATTATAGAAATAGCAAGCGCCGCACAATAAATAAAACCCCGGTTTTCATCAACAAGCCTCTCCAATCCGAGCACTACGATCGGGAACAGGGCGATGACGTCGAACCACATGACATTCCAATAGTACGCAAGTACATATGCCGATAGGGCGTACATACATGAAAAAACAATTGTTTTTACTCCTACATTGTTAAACTTGTTCTTCAGATAAACGAAAAATGTCAACCCTGATAGCCCAGTCCTGAATATAACCAGTCCGAGTAGGAATTCGATCATCATGCCTTTTGGGAAAAACACCGAAAAAAAGTTAAGCGGGCTTGACAAATAATACGCGTATCTTGCCATGAAGTTGGCGCCCAGGCCTCCGTTCCACGAGTACATCATACTGCGGCCTTCCCGAAGCATTTCAGAAAACTCCATTAGAAACGGCGTATACTGATGATGGTTGTCTATTATGAGTATACTTCCGGAACCGGCAGGATAAATCCCATTTGCCGCAAATGCTATACTAATCAGAAGCGCCGGCATAGCAAACGACAAGGCCATCAATCCGTACTTCTCCCCGAACTTTTTCGGGCTGGCGTATCGCATATTTATAAATCACATCCGTTTAATAGTATTTTCACTCTCTGCTTTTAGCATTTTCACTCTCTGCTTTTAGCATTTTCACTGTCTGCTTTTAGTATTTTCACTCTCTGCTTTTAGCATTTTCACTCTCTGCTTTTAGCATTTTCACTCTCTGCTTTTAGCATTTTCACTCTCTTCCGTTTTTTTAAAAATGAATAGTTTGCTAAAAATATAATTCAATATAACTACGAAGACATTCGAAATTATCTTAGAGATAAAGTCATCCATTCCGAAAACTTCAACGGCAAAAACCATCCACAGGAGATCTGCTCCCCCAGAAAACATTCGGGCTACGACAAATGACGCCGCCTCTTTCAGCAATTGTGCTAATTCAACGCTTTTGCTCTTGAATACAATGAATTTATTTGTTACAAACGCAAAGGTAACTGACAATATCCATGCAATAACTGTCGCCAATTGGTATGCAATATGGAATAGATTGACTGCTGCCCAATACACTGCCACATTAACGAGGGTTGTTAATGCGCCAAAAAATAGATAGCTGATTACTTCCGGCATAAAAATAACATCGCATATTCTTTGAACTCTGTCGGGGATTCTAAACTTTTTATAGAATTCCCGCCTACCAAATCTGCACTTTTTCTCTGTCATTTTGCTCCTGGTTTCCGACACTGTTTCCATTATTGCTACCGTCATTGCTTTTGAAATTTCCCGGTTTTTCTATTGATTTCGCGCTTCCGCTGTTCCGCCGCACACTGTCCCATCTGCTACTTCGCAAGCCTCAGCCTCGGCGACCGCATCTGCGTCCCCTATTCCGCTGCTTTCGACACATACGGCCCCAACCACATTTGCACATGTTATTTCGCCGGCCTCAACCTCGACGACCGCACCTGCATCTATTATTTCGCCGCTCTCACCGCATGCGGCCGCAACCGCATTTGCACATGTTATTTCGCCGGCCTCAGCCTCGGCGACCGCATCTGCTTCCGCGCGCGCGTCGAAGTTTGAACTCTTCTCAATATAGATTGGCCTGCGCTTTGTCTCTAAATACATCTTGGCAATATACTCGCCAAGAATACCGTTTGTAAGTATCATTATACCGCCGACAAGGGTCAGCATAAATAGAGTTGACAAATAGCCCGGTACGCCAATTCCGAATATCAATGTCCTGATCAATTCGTAAATCAACAGGCAAAACGCCACCGTAGAAATCCCAATACCGACAAAGGACGCGAATCTTAGCGGCGTCGTAGTAAAAGCCGTGATACCATCCAAGGCGTACTTAAAAAGCTTCCAGAACGACCATTTTGTCTCGCCCGCAATTCTCTCAACATTTTCAAATTCAACCCACTTTGTCCTAAACCCGACCCATGTAAAAATCCCCTTGGAAAACCGCTGAACCTCGTTCAACTCCAAAATCGCATCGACCATTTGCCGGGTCATCATCCTGTAATCCACTGCCCCGTCAACAATATCTATATCTGACATGCTGTTTATGAGCTTATAGAACTTGCTGGCAAAAAAGCTCCTTATACGCGGCTCTCCCCGTCTGCTCACGCGTCTTGCGGAACAACTGTCATAGCCTTCCTCGGCGGCCTTTATCATGTCGATCAAAAGGGATGGCGGATGTTGCAGGTCCGCGTCTATCACAACAACCAGGTCGGCGGTTGACTTCTTGAGGCCGGCGTATATACCGGCTTCCTTCCCAAAATTTCTCGAGAACGAAATGTATTTTACATCCTTGTTATTTTTTGCCAGCTCTTTAATGAGATCAAACGTATTATCAGTGCTTCCGTCGTCTACAAAAATATACCTGAACGAGTATCCTCTAATTGATCTTACAGTCGTCTGCGTTTCCTTGTAAAAAATATCTATCATCAGACCTTCATTGTAGCACGGGACAACCAAGTCCACAGACTTCATTTATCTAGCCTCCGGCAAGTTTTTGGCTTTTGAGTTGTATTGACTTAATTGACCAAAGCGGGCTTCGCCCGCAACCCAACTCGGCTCGGCGAAGCGCGGTTCCCCTCGCCTCACGCGGACGATGTCCGCGCACCGCGCTATTCGCGCGGCGATTA
>WRNQ01000118.1 GCA_009776565.1 Synergistaceae bacterium
CACAACACAAATCTATTTGACCATAAGCGCCTCCCGCATGAAGGAGAGTTACGTAAAATCGCATCCAAGAGCAAATATGGAAGAGCAGGATGATGAATGATTTTGTGTAATTACAAAACTATTTTATCCGATATTGACGTAGTTGATATAATAAAAGAAAGGAGGGGACTAACAATGCTTGAAAAAGAATTGGATTGTTTCAGTGAAAACCTTAATTCTCTGCTTGAGCAAGGCAGAGGGAAGTTTGTTTTGATTTATAAAGATAAAATTGTTGAAATTTTTAATTCGAGGGAAGATGCTATAAATTGCGGCTATAAAGAATTTGGAATAACGCCATTCTTAGTAAAGCAAATCAAAGAATTTGATGAGCCGTTGAATTTTACATCAAACATAATAATGTGCGAGAAGGAACATAAAGATGCCGTCATTCACAGCGCACATAGCTAACTTACAAAGCTTAGGACCTATACTGGAAGTAGGGATAAGTGTTCACCACATAGTTGCCAATAAGCTGAAAGAACAAGGGAAAAGCGCTCCAATAATTAGAGTTGCTGCAATGATAGATACTGGAGCAACAAGTAGCGCAATAACTCCTGAGATAGTTAAAAAGCTTGGAATATTTCCAGTAGGAAGAGTGAATATAAAAACTCCTTCTCATGAAAGCTTTCCAGCTTATCAGTATCACATAGTAATAGCTTTACCCAATGATGTTCTCATTAATACGACAGAAGTGATAGAAGTACCGTTAGCAGGGCAGCATATACAATGTCTTATAGGAAGAGATATTCTAAAATATGGAGTATTGATTTATAACGGTTACAGTGAAACAGTAACTTTCAGCATATAAAAAGATAGAGTTCTATCAGCGTCTCCTTCATATAACAAAATAGCGGGGGGCAATATGAATCAGGGCAAAGGCGACAAGCAGCGCCGCGTTCCGTTCGGACGTTTTGCGGCAAAAGCTCTCTCTGAAGCATACCAAAAGTATGGAAAAGACACTGAATATATACTGCCCGGCGATAGCGGCGAAAAATCAATAAATGTACGCACCGTTCACAGGATAGTAACAGGAATTGCGCGAAAATCAGGAGCGTTTTTCGTTACGCCGCATGTCTTAAGGCACTCTTGCGCGACTCATATGCTTGAAGGCGGCGCATCCCTCAGATTTATTCAGGAATTCCTCGGGCACGAAAACCTGTCCACAACACAAATCTATTTGACCATAAGCGCCTCCCGCATGAAGGAGAGTTACGTAAAATCGCATCCAAGAGCAAATATGGAAGAGCAGGATGATGAATGATATGTCGTAATTACACCATAATTTCATGAGGCTTTCAAGTTATTTTCTCACGAACAGCAAAGTATTAAAATATTGTCCAATTAGTGAAACAAGAGTGCAATTTTAGTTGACATGTAAATTATTGTATATATAATATCAGATGTCAGACATCATAAAACATGGAGATAACTAAATGAAATCGGTTTTTAAACCTTTGGGCCGAAAGAGTAGAAGCGTTGTTGTATTCGAAGCGCTACGTGATAAAATTCAGACTGATTTCTGGAAACCGGGAGAGAAGATTTATACGGAAGCTGAACTTGCTGTTGCTTTTAACGTTGGACGTTCGACCGTGCGCGAAGCTATCAATCTCCTGAAGGCAAAAAATTTAGTCTACACCGTGCCGGGGCTGGGGAGTTTCGTCAGCGACCGTCAGGTTAATATTCCCGAACCTACACGCTTAAATCCCGAAAACATCCGGGATGTTCTTCAAGTGATGGAGTTCCGGGTCGGTTTTGAACCTTACTGCGCTTCGTTGGCNGCGCAGCGCATTTCGGACTCCGAGATTGAAGAACTGNTAGCTTGTGTTGACCGACAGGAGGTCAACGTAAAGTANGAAGAAAACCTTTCTGTGTTCGCGGAAATGGATACGGTCTTTCACAGCCTCATAGCTAAGGCAACGTGTAANACTCTCTTTATTCATTCTTTTGAACTTATACGCGAACATCTCTTAAAACAGCAAGTAATATCCGCTTCATATGCTGAAAGGCGTGGAAAGGCGTTACTGTATCACCGGCAAATTATTCAGGTTTTTAAAGAACGCAATAGCAGGCAGTCTGAGTTGGTAATGCGTGAGCATGTTATGGAAACAAAAAATGCAATTACAGCTTTATTAAAGGAAGAATTAAAGGAAGAGCTAAAGGAAGAGCTAGTTATTAATTAATCTTAAGAAGATGGATTCGTCATCTTTTTATATTAAAAAACGCAAAGGAGGTCATACAAAAGAATGAAGATAAAAAGCGAGGCAGATGAAAGCATAATAAAGTCGCTAGAGGAAAAAGCGCGACTGATTCGTTTAGGCGTGATAGACGCTCTCGGCGTTGGCAATCGGGGACACCTTGGCGGATCAATGTCGTGCGCTGATATAGTGGCGAGTCTTTATTTTTACAAAATGAGACATTCGCCTGATAATCGAAGCGACCCCAATCGCGACCGGTTTATCATGAGCAAGGGACACTCCGTTTTAGCTCAATACGCGGCGCTTGCCGAGGCGGGCTATTTCGACAAATCAGTTTTAGCCACAACGAAAAGTCTCGGTAGCCTTTTGCAAGGACATCCAGAACGAACGACTCCGGGGATTGAGGCGAACACAGGATCGCTTGGTCAGGGGCTATCAATCGGCGTTGGATTTGCGCTTGCCGGAAAGTTGGATTCNCGCGATTATCGCGTTTATGTAATAATTGGGGATGGCGAGCTGGCTGAAGGGCAGATATGGGAAGCAGCAATGGCGGCAAATCATTATGGACTCTGCAACTTAACAGCTATTGTGGATATGAACAGTATTCAAGCGATGGGCAAAACATGCGATCGCTACAGGATAGATAATATTGCGGGGCGTTTTGCTGCGTTCGGTTGGAAAACGTTCGAGATTGACGGGCACGATATGGCGAGCATTGTTGCAGCGCTCGACACGGCTTCGGCTATACGGGGTTGTCCCTCGGTAATAATTGCCCGCACAGTAAAAGGCAAAGGCGTCAGTTTTGCGGAAAACACACATACCTATCATAACAATCTGTTGACGGCTGAAGACCGTGAAAAAGCCATCGCCTCAATAATGTCAGGGGGGCTTGTTTGATATGGAAAATAAACAGGAAAAGAATCCTCGCATTGCTTATGGCGCCACGCTTCTTGAATTAGCGCGCGAAAATCGGGATATCATCGCGCTGGATGCGGATCTGTGCATGTCAACGCAGTCGATACAAATAGAAAAAAACCTGCCCGCGCAATACTTAGAGATGGGCATTGGCGAGGCAAATATGCTCTCGGTGGCGGCAGGGCTTTCTTTATGCGGCAAAATTCCTTTCGTTCATTCCTTTGCGGTGTTCGCTGCCGGACGAGCATTTGACCAAATCCGCCAGGGCATTTGTCTTCCAAACCTGAATGTGAAAATAGTAGGTTCAAGCGCCGGTCTTTCCGATTTTGGAGACGGGGCGACGCATCAGAGTTTTGAAGATATGGCTATCATGAGAGTTCTTCCAAATATGACCGTTCTTGCGCCTGTTGACGCACTGGAAGTTACAAAGGCTGTCCGCGCGGCGGCGGAAATAAAAGGGCCGGTTTATATTCGTATTAACCGCAACGACTTGCCTATACTGACCGGGTCAGATACTCCATTTGAGGTTGGGAAGCCGTTAGTTTTAGCGGAAGGAAAAGACGTTGCGATATGCGTAAATGGAATAACCGCAAGCATGGGGTTAGAAGCGCGTGAACTTTTGGAGAAGAGCGGCGTCAGCGCTCGCGTGGTGAACTTCAGCACAATAAAACCACTCGACGAAGCCGCTGTTCGGATAGCATTGGCCGGGGTTAGGGCGTTAGTTACAGCGGAGGAGCATAGCGTCGTCGGGGGCTTNAGTTCGGCAATCCTTGAGTGTTTGGGCGAGAACCCATTGCCTGTCGTAAGAATTGGCATTAACGATCGCTACGGTCAATCCGCGCACGATTACGGGCAGCTTCTGAAACACTATGGCTTGACAACTGAAGCAATACAACAGTCTGTCATGAGAGTTTTTGGCAAATAGTTTTGATAAGCAACATCTATATCATGAAAGGTGGAGAATATATTAAATGAAGATAGGATTTATCGGTTTAGGAATAATGGGCAAGCCGATGGCAAAAAACCTTTTGAAGGCGGGAAAATCCTTAATTGTTTATGATGCGGTATCCGCCCCCATTGAAGAGCTTGTCGCGTCAGGAGCTGAAAAGGCGGGTTCTCCCGCCGGGGTTGCGGCAGCAACCGAAGTTATCATCACAATGCTGCCGAATTCTCCTCATGTCCGTGAGGTTGTGTGCGGGAAGGACGGAATAATGGATTCAGTCAGAAGTGGACAGATAGTTATTGACATGAGTTCAATTGCTCCGTTGGTTAGTCGCGAATTGTGCGCTCTGCTGGAAGGGAAAGGCGCCGAAATGTTGGACGCCCCTGTCAGCGGAGGGCAGGAGAAAGCGGAGAAGGGTACCCTTGCCATCATGGTTGGGGGTAAGGAAGACGTTTACAACAAGGTGAAGGATATTCTTGACCTGATGGGCAAGAGCAATTATGTTGCGGATATCGGCGCGGGGCAGATAGCGAAACTTGTTAATCAAACCATCGTAGGAATAAATATTGCCGCCATTGCCGAAGGAATGAGCCTCGCGAAGAAGAGTGGGGTGGACCCGGAAAAAGTGTTCAATGCAATCCGGGGCGGGCTTGCGGGTAGCCAATGTTTGGAGGACAAAGCTCCAAGAATGTTCGAAGGTCGTTATAATCCCGGCTTCCGTATCAACCTGCATATCAAAGACCTCGGCAACGTGCAGGAAACAGGTCGGGCGCTGCACCTGTCAATGCCATTGGTTGCTCAGGTAATGGAGATGATGCAGAATCTTGCCGCCGATGGACATGAAACGCTTGATCATGGCGCTTTGGGGCTGTTTTACGAGAAACTCAACGGAATCAAGCTGAAAAAATAGGCAATGTTTCAGCCACATTAAATATAAGGAGGAATTGAAATGAAGAAGTTTAGTTTTATTGCGATATGTGCGCTTTTTGTTCTGGCGTCGGCTGGTTTTGTTTCTGCGGCAGTTTGGGAAAAGAGTCCCCCAACTGTGTATGTTGGATTTGGCGCGGGAGGCGGCACGGACACGGCAGTTCGCCCGCTTATAGTGTTGATGGAGAAGTACCTTGGCGAGACCCTCAACGTAGTCAATATGCCCGGAGCAGCGAGCGCGATTGCCGCAGAGCACGTCATGGATCAACCAAAGGATGGCTACAGCTTGTTCGCGACAGGTTCCGGTTGTTTCGGTGGATTTCTAATCACAGATACGTCAACGCAGGGCGTTCCCTGGAACTGGTATGGCTTCCACCACATTCAGGGACCTGCAGCCCTAATCGTGAACCCTGAGAAGTCAGGCATTAACACGGTTGAGGACGCAATCAACGCTTTGAAAGAAGGAAAAGCCAACGTTGGAGTTTCTTCGCTTGGGGCGGGAATTCATGGTTTTGTCGAAGCTTTTGCTAAGGCAGCGGGCATCGACACCAAAATTAACTACGTCACTTCAGGCGGAGACGGCGC
>WRNQ01000119.1 GCA_009776565.1 Synergistaceae bacterium
GTGAAGGCGGAAGGCAACGCGCCGCGTTTTATTTACCAGCCAACGTACAAACAAAAAAAAGCGCTCCATGCGTTTGACACGCTTGACAAAAAATACGCTGCATGGGTTGGCAAGTGTTTCAATGACATTTTGCAGGATACAGAAAGATATGAAGACATAGCGAAAATTGTTTTTGAGGAGCTTGTTAAGTCCAATATCATTGTGCCTATGCCTTCACCGCCGGAATACAGAGTTTGGGGGATAAACAAGAATAAAATCTTTGTTTCGGACAATGTAACNCAGCTTGTCTGCGAGTCATGCGGAAACGCTATNTCAGTTAGCGCTGAAAACTCAGCATTTTGGGTTGGGGCGCCTTGCGTGAGGAAAAAATGTTATGGCATATTAAAAGCAAACGATGAAGTAGAGCTTGGTTACTTTGGNAAANTATACAGNTCAGGAGACATTATACGAATCTCTGCAAATGAGCATACAGGCTTGTTATCGCGCGACGACCGCGAAAAACTGGAGCAAATATTTGAAAGGAGCGGCCTGGATGGGAAGCCCTGGTACACAAATGTGCTGTCCTGCACACCGACGCTGGAAATGGGCATAAACATCGGCGACCTGTCGTCTGTTATCCTATGCAGTATTCCGCCTTCACAAGCTCAATATCTTCAAAGAACAGGCAGAGCGGGGCGTAAAGACGGCAACGCACTGGCATTATCGGTAGCAAGCGCCCGCCCGCACGACTTGTATTTCTATTCGGACCCGTTGGATATGATTCAAGGCAATGTGGAACCGCCGAAAATCTTCTTAAAAGCTTCCGCTGTCCTGGAACGGCAATTCCTTGCATATTGCATGGATTGTTGGATAAGAAAAGGCATACCTGAAAACGCGATACCCAAAAGTATCGGCGTCTGCATGAGCAGTTTAAATTCAAATAAACCGGACAAGTATCCATTTAACTTTTTAAACTATGTTCAAGTTAATATATCNGGCTTACTGCGCGCTTTTATTCAAATGTTTCCTGAGCTTGAGGAGAGCGAGAAAAATGATATAGTGAGTTTCGCTAAAGGTTCCGGCGTTGCTGTAAGCCCGATGCACATCAAGGTATACGAAGCGTTTGAAGGACAAAAAATACAGATAAATTCGCTCTCAACAAACATAAAGCGGCTTAACCAGTTAATAAAGGACCTGGAGAGCAAGCCGAAAGACAGTTCATATGAAGTTGAAATTAAGGAATTAGTCAGCGAAAGAAACGCCCTTGCTAATGTAGTGAGCAGCATTAATAAGAAGGATGTATTTAATTTTCTCTCGGACGAAGGGCTTTTGCCGAACTATGCTTTTCCGGAATCGGGAATTATTTTAAAAGCAATCCTGTTCCGCAAGGAAAGCCCTGCGGATGATGTAGAATACGCTGATAAGAAATATGAAAAAATGGTATATGAATACAGTCGTTCCACATCGTCAGCCATCAGCGAATTTGCGCCGCTTAATAATTTTTATGTGGACGGTCGTAAGCTGACAATCAACCAGGTAGATCTGACGTCGGCGCAAGTGGAAAAGTGGCGGCTTTGCCCGAATTGCTCCCATGCGCAGATAGTTGAAACGGGAAAAGACGTTGCAGCTTGCCCCCGCTGCGGAACGCCAGCCTGGTCTGACTATGGACAGGTTCGTTCCATGCTTAAAGTGCGGATGGTATATTCTAATATGGATTACGCAAATAGCCTTATCGGCGACGAAAACGATAACCGCCTGGAAACTTTTTATTGTAAACAGCTCATGGCGGAAGTAAACGAAGACGAGNATATTTCAAAAGCATTCCGCATGGACAATGACGAGTTTTGCTTCGGTTATGAGTTCGTCAGGAAGGCAATATTACGGGAGATTAACTTTGGCGAGAGAGACATCGTTGGCGAACGGTTGACCGTCGCGGGAAAAGAAGAAGTTCGCAAGGGTTTTAAGATATGCAAATATTGCGGCAAAACTCAGCCTGAGAAAGGTAAACCGGAACATTCGTTTACATGCAGAACGCGAAACACAGCAATGGAAGCGGATGACACATATGAGGAATTTCTGTTCCTTTATCGCGAGTTCCAAACAGAAGTGTTGAGAATACTAGTTCCCGCGACGACGCTTGACCTATCAAGCGTTCGGCAGGAGTCTTTTATTGCCGCATTTATGCTTGGAATGAAACAATATTTCGGCAATGTAGAGCATTTACGAGCTACTCTCAGCGAAGTACCGGCGCCTGACGCCGATTGCCGGAAGCAATATCTCGTCATATACGATTCCATACCGGGAGGTACAGGATACCTCAGGCAATTGATGTCGGATAAGCATTCGCTCATCGATATATTTGAAAAAGCCCTTGATGTGCTTGAAAAATGCGCTTGCAAGGACGACCCGCAAAAGGATGGGTGTTATCATTGTCTCTTTGCTTATCGCCAAAGTAAAAATATAGGGCAGATTTCACGGGTGATTGCCATTCGGCTACTAAAGCAGATTCTAAGCGGTAAGGATAAACTGTGCGAAATATCGAAGTTGAGCGAGATTCCTGTGAACAAGCTATTTGAAAGCGAATTGGAAAGGCGTTTCATAGAAGCCATTAGCAACATAAAAAATGAAAATGGAGCGCCGGAAGTTTCAAATATATTGGTGAATAACAAAAAGGGCTATTTGTTAAAAATAGGCGATGCTATATGGGAAATTGAACCGCAGGTTAATCTTGACGTAAGTCATGGCGTTTCTGTTCAAACCCGCCCTGATTTTGTTTTGTGGCCGTCGAGGACAGGCGGAACTCAAAAACCCGTTGCCATATTCATGGATGGGTTTCTTTACCATAAAAACAAGGTCGCCGACGATACGCTAAAGAGGGAGGCAATACGCCGGAGCAACAAGTTCAGAGTTTGGTCGCTGAGTTGGAAAGACGTTCAAAACGTAATCCAAAACCAAACGTATGCTACAGAGACTCTTTTGCCTGAAAAAATGATAAGCGGCGCGAGAATGTATAAACCCACAGTCGAAAAAGAAAATGCATCCGTTTTGCGCCCATACAAGTTATCGGCTATGGAGTTATTGTTAGCTTATTTGAAAGAGCCGGAAGGAGAGCGTCTATTCAATGCTCACGCGCGAGCGTACGCATTTTCAATGCTCGACATGGCGAATTCTACAAACAGCGCGTCATTCGCTGAATGGAATTTAAATATTTCAAGAATAATCGAAGCGTTTGGGGCGAGCGACGTGTCATTCAGTTTCGGAAACACTGTTTTTGGCGCTTGGAAACCAAGGTCGTCGAACTCGCGCCTCAGCATTTATACGGGCGTGGTAACGGATGATATGCAACAGAACAAGACAAAAGCCAGCATTTCTGTTTTCGCTTTGTTGAACGACGACGAAGACGGGCGAACGGATAAATACGAAGAGGAATGGAATGGGTTTTGGCATTTTTCAAACATGATGCAATTTCTGGATAGGTTTGCCGCTGTTTCTTCGGTTGGATTAAAGCAAATGGTCTACAGCGTTCTTCCCGTAGAAGTAAACTTGCCGGCAGAACAACCTGNCGTAATTAAAACAGAGTGGCATGATACTCTTGGGCAGATTATCGANGAGTCTGCCCTTTCTTTTGCGAAAAAATGTATAGAGTTTGAAATACCTGTACCGTCGTCGGTCGGGTATGAGTTGGCCGGCAGCAACGATGAAGTAGTCGGCGAAGCGGAACTTGTCTGGGAATCATTAAAAATAGCTTTTATCACATCGGAGCAAATTGAGGGCGAGGCGGCTTTTCGCAATAATGGCTGGAAAGTATTAAAAAATGATGACGAGATAATGCAATCACTTTTTGAGGAGGGTAAATAGTAATGAAAAAAGCCACAGTTGCAATATCTTCTGATTTTTTCACAGCATTTGCAGAGCTGCCAAGGAAAATTCAGGGAAAAGTATCGGATTTTATCAATAAATTCAGGAACAATCCAAAATCGTCGGCTATTAACTTCGAAAAAATCCATGCTGCTGTTGACAGCAAGATATTCTCTGTACGGATTGATGATACATACCGCGGAATTATCGCGCGCCAGGAGGAGTGCGACGTATATATCCTACTTTGGATTGACCATCATGATGAAGCGTATAACTGGGCGGTGCGGAAGCGTTGCGAAGTTAACAGAGAAACAGGAAATCTTCAGGTTTACGATGTTCAACAGGAAATAGTGAACGATGCCGGGAGTTGCGGGCCAAAGCTTTTTTCGATGGTTAGCGACGAAAACCTAAAAAAAATCGGCGTGCCGGTTGAACAAATTCCATTTATAAGAAATATTGTCAATGCTGAGGCTCTTTACAATGTGAAATCCGCCATTCCTGTTGACGCATACGAAGGTCTTGAGTGGTTAGCGAATGGTTTCTCCATTGATGAAGTTTTAGAACTATATGATACTTCCGAAAAACCTGCTTCCGATCGTGAAGACCTTGCAAGCGCGTTGAAAACCGGCAGAAGCCAGAGCTCCTTTTACGTTGTCGAAGGTGAAGAGGAATTGCTTCGCGTAATGGCGTCGCCACTCGAAAAATGGCGTATATTTTTGCATCCGACGCAACGAAAACTTGTTGAGCGAGAATATTCCGGTCCGTGTAGAATCCTTGGAGGCGCCGGAACAGGTAAAACAGTTGTTGCTATGCACAGAGCAAAATGGCTATCATCGCAACTAAGCGGCAAAGAGAAGATTCTTTTTACTACCTTCACGGCAAATCTTGCTGGCGATATTAAGGAAAACCTCCGTAAAATTTGTGTAGTAGATGAAATGAGGAAAATCGAGGTCGTTAACCTCGACTCCTGGGTATTACAATTTCTGCGTGAGAACGACTTTAGCTATAAAATAGAATATGATGAAGTTATAGATAAGTTGTGGGAGGATGCGATAGCTCGCTCCGGCGAGAGTATAGATTTACCGCCGTCCTTCTATCCGGACGAATGGACTAATGTTGTTACAACGCAGGAGGCATTTACGAAGGATAAGTATCTGAAGGCGTCACGACTGGGCAGAGGAACTCGTTTGGACCGAAAAACACGTTTGCAGGTTTGGAATATCTTTGAGGAATACCTTGCCCTTATGAAAGAACGTCAAGTCAGGGACGTGGATACCGCTATGTATGAGTGTAGAATAATCCTTGCCAAAAACCCTGTTAAAGTATACTCATCTGTCATTGTGGACGAGGGACAGGATTTTAGTTCCAATGCCTACAAACTGCTGAGAAAAATTGTACCGGACGAACATCGCAACGACATTTTTATCGTTGGCGATGCTCACCAAAGGATTTATAAAAAGAGAGCGGTCTTATCTAAGTGCGGAATAAACATTCGCGGGCGGAGCAGCAACCTGAGAATCAATTACAGAACCACTGAGGAAATAAGGAAATACGCCTTTGCGGTGTTAAAAGACATACCTTTCGATAATCTTGATGATGAATACGAAACCGAGTCGCTCTGTCAATCATTGACGCATGGAGATTATCCAAAGATAGCGAACTTTAGGAATGCCGCTGAGGAATACGAATACATCATCGATGAAATCTCCGCGCTTACAAGAAGCGGCGT
>WRNQ01000120.1 GCA_009776565.1 Synergistaceae bacterium
TACCGCCCGCAATCGCTGAAGCAACTTGTCCCGCAACGTTGGCAGACACGGCTGGCATAAGCAAATAGTTTTGCGGGTCTTCACTNGCGCCAAGCTTTTGCACTATCCGCGCCGACATCGGGAATGCAGAGATACCAGCCGCGCCGACCATCGGGTTGATTTTATTGGCGCTGAAAAGGTTCAAAAACTTAACAAACAGAACCCCGCCCGCCGTGTCAAACACAAAAGCGGCAAAACCAAGAACAAGGATAAGCAAAGTCATAGGTTGCAAGAATTTTTCGTAATGCATGGTTGCCCCAATTGTAACGCCTAACAACAAAGTCACAAGGTTGGCAAGTTCATTTTGCGCGGATTTGGACAATCTTTCAAGCACACCGCACTCCCTTATAAGGTTTCCAAACATGAGCAATCCAACCAACGGCGCGCATATCGGAGCTATGACGCCCGAAATAATTGTCACTATTATGGGAAATAAAATAAGCGCCGTCTTCGAGATTTTCCTATCCGTATAATCCATGCGTATCATGCGCTCTTTTTTTGTTGTCAGGAGCTTTATAACAGGCGGTTGAATTATCGGCACAAGCGCCATGTACGAATATGACGCCACTGAAATAGGGGCCAGGAGTTGCGGAGCAAATTTTGCGGCTACGAATATTGAAGTCGGTCCGTCCGCCGCGCCTATAATACCGATTGCCGCCGCGCTCTTCAAGTCAATTTTCAATTCGGGGAAAACGCCGCCAATCAACACAACGACCACAATAGTAGCGAATATGCCAACTTGAGCCGCCGCTCCGAGAAAGAGCATCTTGGGGTCGTTCAGCAGCGGCGAGAAGTCAATCATCGCGCCAACCGCTATAAAAATGAGTACAGGAAATACTTCTGTCGCTATGCCTATATCATAAAATATCTGCAGGACGCCTGCGGCGCCTTCATATTCCCACACAGAAGAAAATGGGAGGTTCACAAGTATCGCCCCAAACCCAATCGGCAACAACAGCATAGGCTCATAATCTTTTTTTACCGCAAGGTATATAAGCATCCCGCCTATACCAAACATAACGAGAGATTGCCATGTTATGTTTGCAAATCCCTGAAAAAGCACCCCCATTTTTTACCCCCCGTTATATCAGTTTAAAGTACTCAAGCCGCCTTCTTGTCTCATCCCTTCCAAATAAAACAACAATTTCAAATATCCCAGGGCTGACTTTCATTCCCGTAAGAGCAAACCGCAATGGCATAGCGCATTCTTTCATTTTAATATTGTTACTTTCCGACCAGATTCTGGCTGTTTCTTCAAGAGCTTCATGTTTCCATTCGGTAGTTGCGAGTATTTCTTTACAGAAAGCCCGCAGATATGTCATCTGTTCATCTGTGATATCCGACGCGTTAAAGCGCGCCTTCACAGGTTCAAAACTTACAAAGTAGTCCGAGAACTCCGCCATTCCCTTTGCTGTTTGCCCGCGCCCGCTCATCAAGGTTAACGCGTCGGCAAGGTATTCATCCGGATTGTCCTCTACAGGTAAACCCATCTCTATCCAAAAAGGNCTCACCAGGGCAAGGCGTTCCATTGGAGGTATTTGCTTCAGGTGAGCCTGGTTTATATGATTGAGTTTATCAAAATCGAACACAGCAGGTTTACGGATTACACGTTCAAGGCTAAAAAGAGTGACAGCTTCATCTCTTGTAAAAATTTCTTTATCTCCTCCGGGAGACCAACCCAATAGAGCAAGAAAGTTAAATACCGATTCCGGCATATAACCCATATCTCTATAATCATAGACGCTGGTAGCCCCATGTCTTTTTGAAAGTTTTTTCTTATCCTTGCCAAGTATCATAGGCAAGTGTGCAAATTTTGGACACTCCCATCCTAGCGCCTTATAAATAAGCACTTGCTTTGGCGTATTGGATATGTGGTCTTCCCCTCTTATTACGTGGGTTATTTCCATAAGATGATCATCAATGACGCACGCGTAATTATAGGTTGGCATACCATCTCCTTTAATCATCACTATATCCTTAAGCTCGTCAGTGCCTATTCTCTGGAGGCCATCGCTTAAAGATTCTATGTGTCCATAAACGACATCGTCAAATGATGAATCTATGCCGTGTTCAACTTTGAATACTATTGCGTTTCCCTCACTGTAAGCTTTTCCTTCAATCAAAAGTTGCTCTGCGTATTGGCGGTATAGCGATAAACGCTCCGACTGACGGTATGGTCCTAAATCTCCGCCCTTGTCCGGCCCCTCGTCCCAATCAAGTCCAAGCCACTTCATGCCGTCCATTATTGTTTGTTCATATTCTATGGTTGAACGTTCGAGATCGGTGTCCTCAACGCGAAGAATAAAAGTACCGCCCATATTGCGGGCGAACAACCAATTGAATAAAGCGGTATGCCCTCCTCCTATATGCAAAGCTCCTGTCGGGCTTGGCGCAAAACGTACTCTGACTTTGTCTTTATTCTGAACCATGATATTCCTCCTTTAAATGTCTTGGATGATTATATCAATACTGCTAAAAAAAGTGGCTGAAAATATTAAAGCGGGCGGCATTCCGCCGCCCCTTTTAAACGCTGACGTGGGGTTCAACCTCCACTTCTTTAGCGATGCGGAAGTGGGGGATGAATATCCATACACTACCTTATTTACGTTTTTTTATCACAAAAGATACAAGCGCCAATAAAAGAATAACTGGAATAACAGGTAACGAAGCGCATCCGCTGCCGCCGCCAGAAACCGGAGGAACAGGCGCCTGGGCAGTTTTAATGAATAACAATGTACTGCCTATAGCAAGAGGCTCGCTTACCAGATCAAATTTTCCGCCATCCTTCAAAGCTACTGTGACGTCAAACTTAGTATAATCGGGAATAGGATCCCCCGCCTGTAAAATATATCCGTCCGCTGTCGATATGAGGAATTTCCCATCCGTAAGGTCCTGAGGCGAATATACTATCGACAACAATTCAGCTCCGCCGGTATTAGTGAGCGCCATTAATTTTACATCCTCAGCTTTTGAAGCGAAGAACGATCCTCCGGGCACTCCTAACAGGGTAGTAACACCAACGGCGCCGTCATTTAATACGTAGTATTTGAATATCGGCAACGACAACGCGTTTTCCACTCCGCCTCCCGGAAGCCGGCTGTTAGCAAATCCTTGCGGATTATCAAGATAATATTTCTTATTATCTTCTTTAAGTGTCCCACCGCCGGCGCCTATAATTCCCTGAGCTTCTTCTTCATTTACAACATAATATCCGCTCTTTCCGGCTTCTACCGAAGGCGGCAAGTTGTTCGCGATATTTTCGGGGATAGTTCCGATATCATCGGGTTGGTCAATAGGCCATTCGGGCGCCACCGTCTCGACTAATTCCAAAATGCTGTCCGGGATAGCCCCGCCCGCATTATAAGTATTTACTTTTATAATTGGGGTAAGAGCAGGGATATTTCCTCTTTCACTGGTAAAGAAATGATCAAAATAGTTCCAGAAGAATAATCCATCGTTGTTCCGCGGTTCAAGCAACATAGCCGCAATGACGCCTCTGGGCTGCGAGGTTGAAACAACGTAAGACCCCGTATTTATAACGTTATTGCTGTTAACGTTATTGGAACCGCCTTCACGGTAGGGCGTCCAAAGAGCCACAGTAGCTGTGGACGAGTGCTGCCAATCACCTGAAATGTTGGAAGTACTCTGATACCCTCCGCCTGAACTGTTTCCATTTGGATAGTGCCCTTCATACCTGGCGCCTGCTGTGACGCTTGCAAATCTGAATCTGTAATGGTCTGGGATTTCAACATCCTGTTTTAGCCTGTAAACCGTAATCCCATGCCTTTGAAGCAGCTTGGCAGCTTCAATAGCGCCACTTTCAAAAATATAAAGCGCACCCATTTTAGCTGTCTCAAACATAACATATCGCTGACGTTCTACTATTCTGTAAGTTATCGGGCGGGAGTAATCAAAATAAGAGGCGTTTATCGTTGCTCTGCCGCTGCTTACCTGACTTGCGGGTAAACTGACAACAAAGGAATCAACTTCTCTTATTCCATCTTCAGCCCCATACGCTCCGACAATTCCATCCGCTGCAGGATCATATCTTACGGGGTTGCCGCCATGAAGGCTGATATTTATGTCGGGGAGTCCTGCGGTTTTCCATGAATACGACCTGTCATCGGCGGCTTTTATAATGGCGTTGATATTGACGATATCGTTAGCCACCGCTTCGATAGCCGAAAGTATAGAAAAATATTGGGTTTCCACGCGATAACGGTAAGGAGCGTACGAATACGCCTCCAACAGCAGCGCAAGGCGGTTCCCCATCGCCGCCAGGTTCGTTGTGTGACGCGGCAGGTCGCCATAAGTAGCCCATGTAATTGAATTACCATTCTGGATAGTAGAGCTGACGCCAGGATCGTTTGCATTTGGGCTCGCAACAAATTCATCGGAGAGGTCTGCAGAAATGATGAAATTGCCTGGGACCAAAGGATCAGGCCCGAATCTGGCGGTGTTGCCCGCAAAGCTGCCGCCGTACGGTATTGCCGTTGGCTCCAATGTTATGGTCTCGCCGCCCATTTCCATATCCCTGCTCCCCAACAGTCGCCCAAAGGACGAATTTGGACCGAAAACATTTTCAATGAATGTTGTGCGGTTATACCTCATCAAATCCTCGTCGGTATTTGGATTAAGGCCCCAGGAGTAAGTCTGCGCATGGCGGAATCTCGTGCCGTTTGTCGCGTGAGCGTCGAGGTACATTACAGGATTCCACTCATTGAAAACTCTGTATATAACCCGCGATTCAACCGCTTCAATTTTCGAAAAATCGCGGTTTATATTTAATCCCTGCGAATTATATCTCGTTCCGTGCAGCTTTGGCCCATTCGGCTGGGATCCTCCCATACCGTCGTTTCCGCTGCGCCATGTGCCCAGGTAATCGTTGCCGTCCGCATTCATATTTGGAATCAAGAGCACAACTATTTTACTAAGAAGATCATCATACCTTCCAAGCGCGCACTCCCTGGCAAATATCAACGCCGCTTCCTTGCCTTCCACTTCGCCGGAGTGTATGTTGCAGTTGATGAAAACGGAAGACAGCCCTCTGCTTTCTTTTTCCGCCCGATCCTTCGGCGCGGGGTTGCCCATTACAAGCATTGGAATGGGCTTGCCCATTGCCGTATATCCGGCAACTACATACCGCAATCTTCCATTGCTGAGATTTGCAACTTTGATGCAGTAATCAACAACTTCCTGGCTTGAAGCTGTCAGTCCATCAAGCCCCCATCCTGATACTTCCGCGAAAGTAAACGGCTCTTCAGGATCAAGCGGCTTCCATGCTGCAACAGAAATACCGGGAAAAACACACAATATGGAAATCAACAACAAAAACACAACAATCTTTCTCACTTAACATCCCTCCT
>WRNQ01000121.1 GCA_009776565.1 Synergistaceae bacterium
GGGGCAATTAGGGCATTATTACGGTGACCGTCACACGCAGGTTGCCGCCCCTACGATTCTATGCGGCGATGGTTGTGGTTCTGGTAGGGGTTGAAAATTTTCAACCCCTGCAAACGAAACCACCACAGGTGTGGAAATTTCAAACAGCCGGCCCGGGACCGTTCCGGTTGCCAGAACGGGTTGTCGAGGATGCCAACCCCTACGATTCACTGTCACACGCCCTTCCCTATAACGCGCGTTGGGTGGAATCCATGACGGTCTGCCAATGCAAAATTAATCATAACCATCGTTTACGGAAAATTGGGACACGATCCCGATCGCCATCGTCCCCTACATGCCCTTGACCTGTTTTGCGCGTCGTCTGAGTCAAAGGGCAACCGCAAGGGTTGCCCCTACTTACGTTTGATTTCGACTTGTGGCAACTCCCTATTTCAGTGTTCCGAGCGCAGTATGCGCCGCAGCAACCCTCGCTACAGGGACGCGGAAAGGAGAACAGCTCACATAATTCATCAGAATTGAGCCGCAGAAAGCCACGCTTGCCGGATTGCCTCCATGCTCGCCGCATATTCCGATTGAAAGCTTCGGATCAACTCCTCTGCCTTTTTCCACTGCTATCTTCATCAAGCCTCCAACGCCATCTCTGTCAAGCTCAGCGAACGGGTTTTCCTTAAATACCCCATTCTCAATGTAGTTGAACAGGAATTTACCTTCGGCGTCGTCTCTCGAATAGCCGAATGTCGTCTGCGTCAGGTCGTTCGTTCCAAAACTGAAGAATTGAGCGTACTCGGCAATCTGGTCGGCAACTATTGCCGCTCGCGGCAACTCGATCATCGTACCGCAGAGGTATTCAAATTTTGTGCCCGTCGTACTCATCACTTCACCCGCTATGCGGTCGGTCATCTCGCGGAAATATTTCATCTCCGCTTTAGTCCCGACAAGCGGAATCATCACTTCAGGATGTAAAACTATTCCCTGTGGTTTCAGCTCCGCTACCGCTTCGAAAATTGCGTAAATCTGCATTTCGTAGATTTCAGGGTATACCATTCCAAGACGGCAGCCACGGAATCCAAGCATTGGATTAGATTCATGCAATTGAGCAATTTTTTCAAGCGTGCGCAAAACAGCAGCTTCCTTGGAATTAGCTTTGTTTTGTTTTATAAGCTCGTCAAGTTGTTCTGTTATTAGCGACTCCTTCGGAAGAAATTCATGGAGCGGAGGGTCAAGAAGGCGCACGATGACGGGGTATCCGTCCATAGCTTTGAATATTCCGACAAAGTCTTTCTTCTGCATTACCTTCAATTTTGCCAACGCTGCAAGACGACCTTCGATGCTATCGGCAATTATAAGTTCCTGCATTACCGGAAGCCTGTCCGCTTCCATAAACATATGTTCTGTCCTGCACAGGCCTATACCCTTAGCCCCGAACTCTCGCGCGCGCCTTGCATCTTCAGGCGTGTCGGCGTTTGCCCATACTTCAAGGTCTGCAAATTCATCGGTCCAGGCAAGGATTTGTTTAAAGTCGTCGGAGAATGTCGCCTCGACTAATTTCACTTGCCCCACAAGAATTCTGCCCGTTGACCCGTCTACAGTCACGGTGTCTCCTTTTTTGAATGTACGCGACCTGGACGTTAAGGTTTCAGTCACAAGGTCTATCGTCATTTCCTCGCATCCGCAAACGGCAGGTTTTCCCATACCGCGCGCGACTACCGCCGCATGGCTCGTCATTCCTCCGCGGCTTGTGATAACTCCTGCCGCCGCAAAGAGTCCGTGAATGTCATCCGGGCATGTTTCCGGTCTTGCCAGAATCACTTTTTTACCCTGTTTCGCCCACTCTTCAGCTTCGTCGGCATTGAATACAAGCTCTCCCACTCCCGCTCCGGGTGAAGCCGGAAGCCCTGCGGCNAATATATCCTGNGGNGCGTTTTTATCTATCTGCCTGTGAAGCAACAGNTCAACCTGGTCGGGCGAAACTCTGGATACTGCGGTTTTTTTGTCTATCAAACCTTCTCTAAACATATCCATGGCGATTTTTACGGCAGCGGAAGCTGTGCGTTTGCCTGAACGCGTTTGAAGAAGATAGAGCTTTCCGCGTTCAATAGTGAATTCGATATCCTGCATTTCCTTGTATGCTACCTCAAGCTGATTTGTAAGCTTGCAAAGTTCTGCATATATCTCCGGCATCTTGCCTTCAAGCTCGCTTATTGGCATAGGAGTTCTTATTCCCGCTACGACGTCCTCTCCCTGCGCGTTTATTAAAAATTCGCCGTAAAGCTTGTTTTCGCCGTCGGAAGGATTGCGCGTGAAGCACACGCCCGTTCCGCAGTCGTCGCCCAGGTTGCCGAATATCATTGATATTACATTTACCGCCGTTCCGAGGTCATCCGGGATTCTGTTTATCTTGCGGTACGTTACTGCGCGGGGGATGTTCCAGCTCTTAAACACCGCTTCGATTGCCTTACGGAGTTGTATCCATGGGTCTACGGGNAAATCGGCGCCGGTTGACTCTTTATAGATTACCTTGAAATCGGCGACTACATTTTTCAGTTCCACGGTATTTATTTCGTTGTCAAACTTAACTCCAAGCTTGCTTTTGACCGTCGCAAGCACATGCTCAAATTTCTCCGATTCAATTTCGTCAACAACGCTGCTGAACATTTGAATGAAACGACGGTAACTGTCAAATGCAAAACGTTCGTCGCCTGACGCGGCTGCCAGACCCTTTACGGTATCATCGTTAAGACCAAGGTTAAGGATGGTTTCCATCATTCCCGGCATCGATACCGGAGCGCCCGAGCGAACTGAAACCAGAAGAGGATTTTTATTGTCGTTAAAACCTTTGCCTGTTTCTTTTTCAAGCTCTTTAATTGAATTCCGCACGTCACCCCAGATTTCATCAATTATCTTTGGATCCTTGAGGTAATCCAGACAGACTTCAGTGGTGATGATAAATCCCGGAGGGACAGGTAATCCGCTTCGTACCATCTGGGCTAAGTTTGCTCCTTTTCCCCCCAATAAAGACTTTTGGTCCCCACTTCCTTCTTTCAAACTGTAGATGTTTTTTCTTGTATTCTCAACCATGACAGATACCTCCATTTAGAATAAATATCCGAATTTATTATAGATAAACTATTTCATCTAAATATTCTTCGGATTAGATTATATATTATTTGAGAACTATTCTCCGTTTTTCCCGTTTTCTTCCGAGCCTGTGAACTTTGGCATTGTGGCTTCATTTGTTGCTGATATTCCCTCGCTTTTAAAAACTTTTAATATAGTCTTTACAATTATTTTACAGTCAAGGTAAAAGCTGCGGTTTTCCACATACCAGGTATCCAATTCAAACTTATTTTCCCATGAAATAGCGTTTCTGCCGTTTACCTGAGCCCAGCCCGTTACCCCCGGCTTTACGTTGAGCCGTATCCGTTGCTTTTCGTTATATTTCGGAACATATTCCAACAGTAATGGGCGAGGCCCCACAACGCTCATATCGCCCTTGAGGACGTTGTAAAACTGCGGAAGCTCGTCAAGGCTATATTTTCTGAGTTTCTTTCCAAATGGTGTAAGCCTTTCGGAATCAGGGAGAAGTTCTCCGCCTTTTGTCTTTTCGTCGGTCATTGACCTGAATTTGTATAATACAAACGGTTTACCGTTCATTCCGGCGCGTTCGTGAAGATAAAGCACAGGCGCGCCCATTCTTTTACGTATCATAAAATATAGCGCTATAAATACAGGGCTTAAAAAGACGATTGCTGTAAATGAAAATAAGATGTCAAATATGCGTTTTAGCATCTGCTGCTTTATTTGCGCTTCATTTAAGTTTCATTGCCGCCCTTACTCCGTCTATCACTCGCTCCTGCTGTGATTCAGTGAGGTTTGAGCCTGAAGGCAGGCATAGACCTCTTTCGAATAAATAAGCGCTTACGTCGTTGCCTTCTTCGTGAGACCAATAGGAATAGCCCTTAAAAACCGGTTGAAGGTGCATCGGTTTCCATACCGGTCGTGATTCGATATTAAGTTTTGCAAGTTCATTTATTACCATAAGAGGGGTTATTTCACTGTTTTCATTTATCAGCAGCGTTGTGAGCCAACGATTTGAATAGGACCATTCCGGTTCCGGCATAAAGCTGAACTCTTCTATATCGGAAAACGCTTTCACATAGTTATCGAAAACTTTTCTTCTTGCCGCTATGCGCTCGTCAAGGTGCAGCATTTGAGCTCTTCCTATACCTGCAAGTATATTGCTCATACGGTAATTATATCCAAGAGTCGAGTGTTCATACCACGGCGCTGTGTCCCTCGCTTGCGTGGACAGGAATTTTGCCTTTTCGATTCCTTCAAGGGAATCCGACAAAAGCATGCCTCCGCCGGATGTCGTAATTATCTTGTTTCCGTTATATGAAAGTATGGAATACTTGCCAAAGCTTCCCGTTTTCTTCCCTTTATACTCGGCGCCAAGAGATTCCGCCGCATCCTCTATTACCGGCGTCCCGTATTTAGTGCAAACTTCAAGTATTGGATCCATATCACATGACTGTCCATAAAGATTTACCAGGAAAACCGCGTTCGGAGTGCGACCGCATTTTTCAGCATTTGTAAAGGCTCTTCGAAGGGCGGAAGGGGACATGTTCCACGACGCCGGCTCGGAATCTATGAACACGATTTCGACCTCACCATGGTATAACGAACCCACAGTTGCGGCAAAAGTGAGAGAAGAGCAAAAAATGCAATCTCCGCGCTTAAATCCCATAAGGCAGCTTGCAAGGTGAAGCGCGGCTGTCCCGGAAGATAACGCAAGAGCTCCTTTTACTCCCACATATCTTGCTGTTTCACGTTCGAAAGCGTCCACATGAGGACCAAGCGGGGCAACCCAGTTAGAATCAAAAGCGTCTTTTACATATATTATTTCATCTCCGCTCATATGCGGCGTTGAGAGATAAATCCTTTCAAGCTCCATGCTTAACATCTCCTTTTATCTCCGGCTGTATCGGTGTCTTTTTCAAAAATATCCATTAAATTTTTATAACCATATAAATATATCATATACATGAAGCAAATAGGATAATTGGTGATAAAAATAATGTAGATTTCTATCCGCTCGTTGACACGTATTCGCCCGAAGGGCGACGCGCTGATGATACGTCTTCGCGAGCCCGCAGGGCGCGGCGATCCAGGGTTTCTCGACAAAAGCAAAAAAATTTCTCACAGAGGCACAGAGAAACGGAAGCACAGAGACACAGAGGTAGGGACGACAATGTCATTAACTTAACTTGATTAACAAGTGAAATAAACACTTTATGTGTTTTCGTTTTTTGATGTGTAAAAATGGTTGCCACGTTGCCTTTTGGCTTT
>WRNQ01000122.1 GCA_009776565.1 Synergistaceae bacterium
GCCTAACGTACTTTATTATACTCTCACAATGGACACAATCCAATTTAAGCTCCCAGCTCCCTGCCTGCCGGCAGGCAGGTCAGCTCTAAGCTCTAAGTTCTAAGCTCTAAGCTCTAAGCTCTAAGCTCTCTTTTTTGCTGTTGGATAAAGCCCTCGATTCCGTTCTTTAGCACTGATATCGAGGTTATGTATGCTCCAAGGTTGATGTGTTCATCTTTTGTATGGTCNAGCCTGGAATCTCCGGGNCCGTANGCGGCAATCGGACAATGCCAGTCGGCCGCCAGGTTGAAATCCGCGCTTCCTCCTTTTGCAAAAATGCGCGGCGANAATCCTTCTTTACGGACAGCTACNCGCAGCGCCCTTGCCATATGGTTGTTTTTATCCACCAGATAAGCCGGCATTGTCGATATGATATCGGCGGATACATTGTGATTATTCGATATCACCGTGACTGTGCGCACATAATGTTCGACATCCGCTCCCACGGGAAGCCTGATGTCAATATCTATTACAGCCGAGCGCTCTCCTTCTTCTTTTCCATTCATTGATATGATTGCGCCCGACGGGCGTTCAATAACAGGTCTGTCCGAGTCATCCATAGCTGAAACCTGACGCATAATATCCGAAGCGGCATGAAGCGTGGCTGTTATAGGCCCCGCACTCCTGCTGCGATGTGAACCGCTATCGCATGCGTGCAACTTAGCGCGAAGAAATCCTCTATAGCCAATAGTTATCCCATCTGTCCCTGAAGGCTCCCCAATTATGCAGCCAACGGGAGAATATTTGGGGATTATGTGAACTGCTCCGGGATAGTCTCCTTCTTCACCCACAGCGGCTATCAACGTAATTTTCCAGTCAGGCGGGATTTCGGCAATTCCTCCGGCAACAGCAAGAGCACATAGAGGTCCTTTTGCGTCCACGCTGCCCCTTCCCCATAATTCGTTTCCGTCAATTCGCGCCTGGGGACCGCCGGGAACAGTATCTATATGTCCGAGAAGCATAATTTCCCTGGCGCCACAGCCTCTTTCCGCAATTACATTTCCAACTTCGTCAATTTTTATATTACCCCAGCCAAACGACGGCAAAACCTGCGCAAAATGCGCGCAGGCTTCAGTTTCGTTATATGTTGTACTTTTTATCTTAACCAGTTGCGATAAAAATTCTATCTCTTTGCAGTTTTCCATTTTATGCTACAAATTCCCCTAACGTATTTTTTAGTATTTGCGTAACTTCTTTAAAATGCTTTTCTTCCGCAACGAACGGAGGAAGAAAACGTAAAACCTGCGGTCCGGCAGCAAGAGCAAGAACTCCCTTTTCTTGCAGAACTTTAATTATGGGTTCCGATTTTACAGTCAACTCAATCCCTATCAGCAACCCTTTATGCCTTATTTCAGCTATGAGCGGAGATTTTATTTCCCGGAGCATTGAGACAAACAAATTTCCATTGGCGACAGCCCGTTCCGGGAGTTTTTCCGAATGGAGCAACTGCCAGGAGGCAATTCCAACCGATGCGCAGACGGGGTTTCCTCCGTACGTGCTGCCGTGCCCGCGCGAAGTAAAATCGCCAATAGCCCCTTTCCAAACGGCGGCGCCAACCGGAAGACCGCCGGCAACTCCTTTTGCCAGTGCAACTATATCCGGTTCAAGCCCTATGTCGTGACTTGCCAGCAAAGCGCCGCAACGCCCCCAGCCGGACTGAATCTCGTCCGCTATTATAAGGGTTCCGGTCTCTTTACACTTTTCAGTAATACTGCGGGCAATATCCTGACTCATTGGATACACTCCGCCTTCTCCCTGAATGGGTTCCACAATAATGAAAGCAGTATCCGGGTCAATTGCTTCGGCGGCTTCTTCCATTTTTACGTGCTGTACAGGTAACAAAAAATCGGACCATGGCTTCTTATAAACAGGGTTGAACGTCATAGCGAGAGCGCCCATGGTCCGCCCATGAAACCCCCTTCTGAGCGCAATTATTTTATTGTGTTTTCCTCTTTCCAAGCTTACGCTGATAGCAAGCTTTATTGATGCTTCAATTGCTTCGGTTCCGCTGTTGCACAGAAAAGCTTTTCCATCCGGCAATAATCCCGAAAGGATAGCGAGAAATTTGTCCCTTGCGGAATTAAGCAAGCCCGGAGAACATGTCCACGGAAAACTTAACGCTTTTTTCGCCGCTTCTACAAGCGCCGGGTAGCAATGCCCAAATAACTCCGAACCGTTTCCGCATAAAAAATCTATATAATTTTTCCCCGCGCTGTCCTTTATTTCCGCGCCGCTGCCTTCGGCTATCTCTAATCCACGGCCGCCATAGATGTTCGACACAGTGTAGTCCCCCCTCCCAAAAGTGCGCAAGATATCGGATTATCTTTGCGGCTGTCAGCTAATATTACTTTTCCCACATTTCCTTCAAGAGCTTCTTTCGCTGCGAGAAGTTTCCTTTTCATGTTCCCTTCCGCCAGGCGCTCAAGCTCGCTCCACTTATCAAGGCTTCCAACTTCAACGCGGCTTTGAGGGTCATTGACATCTCGCAGTATTCCCGGAACATTGCTCAATATTATCAATACATCAGCGTTAACAGCCGCAGCCGCCGCAGCCGCCATACGGTCCCCGTCAACATTGAGAGTTGCGCCTTCAGAATCGGAAGCCAGAGGCGGAAGCATCGGAAGAAGGTTGTTATCCCACGCCTGAATGACCGGCGCCGGTTCAAACCCACACATTGAGCCACTAAGATTGCCGCGTAAAATACGTACTTTTCCATTTTCAACTGAACGCAGGCTATCTTTGCGCGTTGCTTTTGCCGTCACATCCTGTTTGGGGTAAAGCGCTACCGCCCCAACCCCAAGCTTTCCAAGTCTGGATGAAAGTTCAATGGAATAACTGCAGCACGCCGCTTCAAACAGGACAAGTTCTTTTTCTCCAACAAACCGGCTTCTGTAGCCGCTTGGGCTGATAACATAAACAGGTTCTATTCCGAGAGATTTGCACATATTGTCCATATGACCGCTTGCGCCGTGAACTAATATCCATTTTTCACCATTTTTTACACGCATGGCAAGTTCCTCTAAAAGTGTTGACGTTTTATTCCCAACCGCTCCGCCAATTTTCACCACGCCTGCGTTTATTCTTTGAATTCCGTTCAATTTGACCACCTTGATTTTAATTATCGCAGGATAATAAACTAAAATATCATTTTTGTCAATAAATGAATTTTTGTTTAATTCATCGCTTTAAATCATAAACGCTTCAGATAGATGAATTGTTATGTATTTTGGTAGTATAATAAGAGAATGGTCAAAAGTATGAAATATTACTAATTATGAGAAAAGGTTGTGATTTAATTGGCGGCAGGTAAAGAAATAATTCTTGAAGGTCACTCTTTGAATCTTGACGACATAGTTAAAGTTGTGCGCGGAGGGGCTAAAGTACGTTTGAGCGAAAACGCGGCTGCAGCAGTCGGAAAAGCCGCTGCGATCGTGGATGAATGGAGCAAATCTGACGATATTGTTTACGGTATCACTACCGGATTCGGAAAACTTGCCTCAGTAAAAATATCTCCCCGGGACAGGGAAAAACTTCAGGAAAACCTTTTATTAAGCCATGCCTGCGGTGTTGGAGAGCCATATTCTGAGGAGATAACACGGGCTATAATGCTTTTGCGAATAAACACGTTGTCACGAGGATTCTCCGGCATAAGATTAAATACGCTGCAGGGACTTATTGACCTTTTGAATGCGGAAATCCATCCTTTGATACCATGCCAGGGTTCAGTAGGCGCCAGCGGTGACCTTTGTCCGCTTTCTCATCTGGCAATTCCTCTTCTTGGAGTTGGAAAAGTCCGTTATAAAGGGCAGGAAATGGACGCCGATGAAGCATTATTTTCTGCCGGAATAAAACCATTGAAGCTTGGCGCAAAAGAAGGATTGGCGCTCAACAACGGTACGGCAATGATGACAGCAATAGCTGCTCTTTGCATAATAGACGGCTTCAAACTCGCTAAACTTGCGGACATAGCAGCTTCAATTTCAATTGAGGCGTTGCATGGAGTTCCATACGCGTTTGACCCGCGCACTCACGCGCTTCGCCCTTTTAAAGGACAGGGACAGGTTGCTTCTAATTTAAGGCGGATAATGAACAACAGCCAAATAGTTGAAAACTTCAAAAGTAATCGCGTACAGGACGCTTATTCATTGCGTTGCGCTCCGCAGGTTCACGGGGCAAGCCGGGACGCGTTTGATTTTATTCGCTCGAATATCGAGATAGAAATAAATGCGGTAACGGATAATCCTCTGATTTTCCCCGACGACAAAGAAGCGTTAAGCGGAGGTAATTTTCATGGTCAGCCTATTGCAATGAGCATGGACTTTTTTGGTATTGCCATGGCTGAAATAGCGAGTATTTCCGAGCGTCGCCAGGCAAGACTGGTTGACAATTCGCTTTCTGATTTGCCGCCTTTCCTCATCTCCGACAGCGGGCTTAACAGCGGGTATATGATACCTCACTATACTTCCGCCGCTATTGTTTCTGAAAATAAAGCGCTTTCTCACCCGTCCTGCGTTGACTCTATTCCCACGTCGGCAAATCAGGAAGACCATGTATCCATGGGTGGGTATTCAGCAAGAAAAGCAGCCATTATACTTGATAATACCAGTAAAGTTCTGGCAATGGAGTTTCTTATGGGAGCTCAGGCGCTTGATTTTACCAAAAGTTTAAAACCGGGAGACGGGACAGCCGCCGCGCGTGACTTTATCCGCAAGCATATACATTTCCTGGAAAAAGATGAATATTTATACCCGCTTATTATGAAAATGAATTCACTTATAAAAGGCGATGAACTTCTCAACGCTGTTGAATCTGTTATAGGAAGGTTGGATTAACGTTGATAAGAAAATTATTTTACAACGCGCGGATTTTCACCCCAACATCGCAAGGCAATGTTGTTGTAATCCCGCGCGGATATATTTTTGTCGAGAATGGAAGGATAGTTTCCGCTGGAGAGATGGACAACAGGCAGCGCTTGCTGCTTGACGATCTTCAGGAAATCGACCTCGGGGGCGTCACCGTCATGCCCGGATTTGTCGACCCGCACACCCACTCGTGCTTTGGAGCTACGAGAGAATCCGAGTTCAATATGCGTTTGGATGGAAAAGAATACCTTGAAATACTTAAAGCGGGAGGGGGAATTCTCTCTTCGGTCAGGAGCGTGGAATCACTGTCTGAAGATGACTTGTTTACAATGTCCTCCATCCGGATATATCAAATGCTTGTCAATGGTACTACTACGCTTGAAATAAAGAGCGGATATGGGCTTTGCACAGAGCTTGAGCTTAAAATGCTGCGCGTGAT
>WRNQ01000123.1 GCA_009776565.1 Synergistaceae bacterium
GTTTTACAATATCTTAAAAAAATTATATCAGTTGACGGAGAGATGCTTTTTCCCCGCCAATACAACGTCTTTTATCTCGTTTTTATTGACTCCTTTTACTTCCTGTAATATTTTTTCCGTTATATCGCGAACGCTCATTCCATTTTTGAGCATTTCTGGAATCAACAACTTCCAGTCGTCCGCGCCTGTGTCCGGGGAATTGTTCCTGTCGTATCCCGAGACAACGAGGACAAGTTCTCCTTTTACGCCGTCGCATAGTCTGTCTCGTATCTCTCCGAGCGTCGAAACCGAAGCTTCCTGATAGATTTTGCTTATCTCCCTTACTAAAGACGCCCTCCTGTCGCCAAATATCTCTATCATGTCGTTTATATGCGCAGCTGCTTTATGCGGGGAAATGTAAAAGCAAAGCGTATATGGCAGGGATGACAGTTGTGAGAGCAACTCCCGCCTCTCGCCTTTTTTTTCCGGCGGAAAGCCCAGAAACAAAAAAGGGTATGGCGGCAGCCCGGACAAAAGCAACGCGGGCAGAATCGCGTTTGGACCCGGAAGCGCGTCTATCTCAATGTTATTTTCAAGAGCAAGCTTCAGTATCGTATAGCCCGGGTCGGATATTCCGGGTGTCCCCGCGTCGCTTACAAGAGCTATAACTTTTCCTTCAAGAAGTTTGTTGAGCAAATCTGCGCCGCGTTCGCGCTCGTTATGTGCATGATAAGAGACCAACTGTTTTTTTATATTGTATCTTTTGAGCAATACGAAAGTGGTCCTCGTGTCTTCGCAAGCTATTATGTCAGCTTTGCGAAGTACCCGGAGCGCTCTCAGCGTTATATCCTCAAGGTTTCCTATCGGCGTCGGGACAAGTATCAACGGCATTATTTACCGCGCCTTTCTATCATGTTCCAAAATCTTGATAAACTCATGTTACAGAACATGGTAAAAATTTTTGGCGCCAGGTGTAATTAAATTTTAGTATTCCCAAAATATATTTTGAATCTCTTTAGTATCTTTCGTCTGAGTCAAAGCCAGCATCAAAAGAATCCTTGCTTTTTGCGGATTCAGCGTGTCGGACACGACAAAATCCAATTCGTCGTCATTGGCCTCGCCGTTACGCGCCACCATGCCGTTTCCAACCCTGGAGCTGCGCACTATAATAACTCCTTTTTTGCGTGCGTCGACCAGACCTTTTTCGACTTCATCAAAAAGGCTGCCATTTCCCACTCCTGCATTGACAATTCCTTGCACTCCGCTTTCGGTTAACGCATCGACAACTATCCTGGTGGCATTCGCGTAACCATAGACAATATCAACCCTTGGAAGCGCGTCAAGATTCATGATGTCAAATTGGCTGCCTACAGTATGACGCCTGGTAGGCGTCCGATAGAAGTGCGCCTCATTCGACTGGATATAGCCAAGCATGCCCAATTCCGGCGCGCGGAAAGTGTCCGTTAAAAATGTGCTGGTTTTGGTCGTCTCTCTGGCGCTCAGAATACAGTCGTGCATAGCGATAAACACGCCCTTGCCCCAGGCTTTTTTACTCCCGGCTAACACAACGGCGTTATAGATGTTTATGGGGCCGTCGGCGCTCATTGACGTTGAAGGACGCATTGAGCCTACTAAAACCACGGGTTTTTCGCTTTTGACGACCAGATTAAGAAAATAAGCGGTTTCTTCCATAGTATCTGTTCCATGCGTGATGACAACTCCATCAACATCAGGGCTCCCCAGAAGCTCGTTTACTTTTTTCGCCAGTATTAGCCATATTTCATTAGTCATATTATTGCTGCCGATTTGTACAATCTGCTCGCCCGAAACATTTGCGATGTTTTTCATTTCAGGCACTGCCTCGATAAGCGCTGCAACCCCAACTGTCGCTGACGTATATCCAACAGTAACAGTGCTGCTTGTCCCTGTACCCGCGATTGTTCCACCAGTTGCCAGGATTACGATATTAGGCAGATTATCCTGTTCGCCAGCCAATCCCGTCAAGCTATTGCCGAAAATAAATACCAGAAATACCAACACGAAAACCAAATAACGTCTTGCCTTCATAACACATTCCCCTCTTTCATTGATAATGACATAATTTTGATATACGTGAATTCTGAAACAATAATATATCATATAAAATATTCAAATGATTTCATGTTTTTGCTCCGTTGTTGGTTATATCTCTTAATACTTCTTTGCAGTATTCTTTAAGTGTTGGAATATCTGTTTCAATCGTTTTCCATAATTCTTCAATATCCATTCTTTCATACTCATGGGCAAATATATTGCGCATGCCGCAAATCAGTTTCCATGGAACCTTATTATATTCTGTGTGAAAATCCCCGGGTAAACGAGATGCCAATTCTCCGATTTGAAATATACACATAGCGGATGCGTTCTGATAATCGAAATCTTCATAAAATATTTCATATGATTTCCCGAAACGTTCCGTTGTTTTATCAATCTGCTCGCAATAACGTATAATTCTTTCCAGGATACTGATTCTCTTGTCATATTTTGGCATATACGAGTACCTCCTCCTCTTTAATAAGATCATAAAATGACTTTTTCATGTTCTTTGTTATTACCACATCAACATGTTTGCCGAGAGCTTTTTCAAGGTCAATATAGAGACCGGATAGTTGGAACAGACCGCGAATATCTCCCCCAACGATACGAAAATCGCAATCGCTTTCTTCGGTCGCATCCCCTCTGGCATACGAGCCAAAAAGATAAATTTCATTTATTTCATATCTGAGGGCTATTTCCTGAACTGCCTTTATAATATATTCCCGTGTCAGCATATCTATTCCTCCATATAGTCATTATTTATTGCTGTGACAACGACCATGTCGATACCTCCAAAATATCAATATTATAGAATATAGATATTCAAAGATACATATCAAGCATAAACTATTATTAAAGCTATAGAAATATTAAAATACGTCAACTTTTCATTGTCCCCGGAGAGCTACGTTATATCTTCAAAGTTGCCAATAGGCGTCGGAACAAGTATATAAGGCATTAATTGCCGCGGCTGTTTACCATGCTTTCAAAAGCTCTGCAAGCACATCATGTTTGTCGAGCACAATTGAACACTTTTCCCAATCGCCGCAATCCGGAATAGTTTCCTCGTATTTCCATATAAACGGATTCTTCAGCGGCAGCCTGTTGATGGCAAGTTCGGCGCGTTCGTTATCATTTTGCGCTACGGCGACCCACACATCTTCGAGCACATCGGGAATTTGCCCGAATAAAGCGTATATTTCCTGCAAACGTCCTGAAAGCTTACGATGTACCTTATCTTCAACTGAATCTTTATATCGCATATTGAATATATAGATGGAATCAGCAAGTTGTCCGATACGTTGAATGCGTCCTTTGCGCTGTTCAAGCCTTGTCGGGTTCCACGGCAAGTCTATATTGACAAGAGTTCCCAACGTTTGAAGGTTCAATCCCTCAGACGCGGCGTCCGTGCCAACAAGAACCATAAGCTCGCGCGATTTGACGAGCCGCTTGATTACTTCTTTACTTTCTCTTTTGAACGAACCGCCCTTATATATGCCCGACTTGTCGCCGCCCGCATACAAGCCAATGGGAATTTCGGCAAGCTCTTTCGACAAACGTTCCACGATATAAAAGGCGCTGTCGTAATATTGGGTAAACAGTATACAACCCTTGTCTTTCCAGCCCCCTTCATTCTCAACGCCATGCAACAGTATGTTTTTTACCCGGTTGTATTTTGGGTCGGCGTCCGTGTTTGATTTTAGAACGCTTACAAGCTTTTCCAGGCAGTCCGTTTCTTCGGCGGTAAGGTTTTTAATTTCGCTCTCTGTTGTTTCATCAGCTTCGTCGTCTTCATCGTCCGTAGTGTCGTCATATAAAGAGTGAAGCCTTTCCATGCCTTCGCGGGTCCATGCAAGCATTTTCCCGGCAGTCCTCTCTCCTGCGTACATTGTGCTTCCGATTCGCCTCAGAAGCAAAGTGGACATGAAGCCGCCTCCCTTAACGCGGGAGGAAAGCATATTGCAAAACTCCTCTGCAATGCCGTATGCCTGCGCTAAATTGCCTGATAATAGAAGGGCTTCATCGTCATTTTCACCAAGCAGGATTGTAGGAATACTCTTTAAATAAGGTTCGCCGGTTTCAAGGTTGATAGTATTTTCTAAAAAGTTGCGGGTTCGCCGGACGATCGCGCGTATATAAGGGTTGTGTTTTTTTATGAAATCTTCGTCGCGGTAAAGTTTTGTAACTCTGTCTTTCTGTGGCTGGCTCAAATCGTCGTAAGTATCCTGTTTCAGAACGTTAACTTCATCGGAGACGCTGAGCTGTTCGCGCAAAATTTCAAAACTGCTATCGTCCTTGCGCGGCGGGAACGGATTGCGGACTATTTCCCACATTTCGGCTTCGTGAGTTGGATACGATTCGTTGCCTTGAATGTATTTAAGGCTCAATTTTGGATCGCGCCGCCAAACACTGTATGCATTGCCCAAAATCTTGTCGGCTTCAGGCGGAATAGATAACGCCTGCAACAAATCAAACGCTTCAATAGGATCAATTTGAACGGGCGTGGCTGTAGCAAGCAGGAAACTCTTAGTATTTATTGAAATCTCATTGAGGAACGCCAAAAGATTGTTTGGCTGCGCTTTATTGCCGGAATCTTTTCCAAGGTTGCTGCGCCTTGCGCGATGCGCTTCATCGAGTATCACGCAGGAAAAACGCATGGATTGCAACAGCTCCGCCGATTGCGACTTGCGCGTGATTAAACCCTGCGAGATTATTCCAACCCTGCGGGGACATTTTAATATTGCTTTCGTGGCGCCGGCGTTATGTTCCTGGCCGTTTTCGTCAATCCAACAATTCCCCGTCCACACGGCGGATGGGATATTCAGCAGTGATTTCAGCTCGTCCTGCCATTGGAGCAATAAAGTTTTTGGAACTATTATCAATACCGGCTTGTCATCGTATAGCGCAATCAGCTTTGCGCTCATTGCCAGTTGAACGGTTTTGCCCAGCCCCACCTGGTCGGCAAGCAGCAATCTTGCTCCGCCGCGTTGTTTATGTTCGCTGAACGCGCGGGCGACAAAATATTTCTGATGCGCCCACAATCCGAATTGTTCGCGATATATCGGTTCTTCTGCCGCGACGGAAGGTATGGGGTCCCCGGTCGTTTCGCGCCATTCTTTCAGCGGAATCGAACGACGTTCCGAGATTCGCTTTATGTC
>WRNQ01000124.1 GCA_009776565.1 Synergistaceae bacterium
CCGGGGACGACTCCCAGGGGAATTGCCTCCGTTGTTGAGATTGAAGGCGAACTTGTGGTCGTTATTTTTGGCGGTGAAGTTGATGATGAAGCTTCCGCAACCTATTTTACCGTAAAGAAAACGGAAAAAGAAAAAGAAAAGGATGAGGAAAAAGAATACGGTTGCAACGCGGCATATGGTCTATTTATAGCAGCCGCTTTACTGCCTTTTGTGGTGAGAAGAAGAAAATAAGTAAAATGAATTTGCAATAAAAATTCTACTATAAATTTTCTTTTCAAATATTTTTCGAAAAAATGTATCGTGAGGTACTGAAAATACTTGCCGCAAACCGGAGCGGGGTATAAAAAAAGGGTCGTCAAATTTTCGCCGCAAACCGGAGCGGGGTATAAAAAAAGGGTCGAAAATACCGCCCCTGCCGCTAGTCGGCGGGGGCTTTCAGTACCAGGACAGCGGAATAAAACAAGGAAAAGTTTTCATTATTAAATTAGCCAATGGTCTCACAATAGATGAAGTTAAAACAGACTTATTTAAACATCGCGAATTAATACCGTATGAGGGCGTTTTGGGCGGGACGCCAAGTTATTATATGGATTCCATTTATGTTTCCAACAATTATGCTCTTGCCTATACGGAGGATGGCCACATAGGGTGTTATATGCTTTTATCCTATATTGTCTCCACGGATAACCGCATTGACTGGACATTGGTCGCTTCGGTAGATCTTGAATACAAACTCATCTCCTTTTGGCAGCCATTAGACATTAACCAGATTCAGACGAAATAACTCAGGATTTTTTATTGCCCGTATCACCAAAAAAACGCCAGAAATAGACGCAAGAAGTCTGATACAAAGTCTTTGCGTGGTCGCCTCTTGTCCGCTCAGGATAATTTTGTATTATAATAAAAAGTCAAATTTACTTAAAGTTATTCGAGGAAATAAAAGGAGCTTTTAAGGATGTCAAATTACAATATTATTGGGAAACCTGTTGCAAGGATTGATGGTTATGAAAAAGCTACAGGGGAATCTATGTTTATTGGAGATATGTACTCTAAAGGCGCCTGGGTATGCGGCGTTGTTCGCTCGGATAAGGCTTCGGGAATTATCCGGAAGATAGTTTTTAAAGAAAGTTTCGATTGGTCAAAAGTCGTAACAATAACNGCAAATGATTTAAAGGGCGTTAATTATGTAGCGTTAATACGTCCTGATTACCCTATCCTTGCCGATAANGAAGTAATATTTTCAACGCAGGGAATAGTTTTGGTCGCCGCTCCGGATGAAGATACTCTAAGATCAGCCATAAACGCTATCGAAGTTAAAATTGACGAAGTTCCGCCCGTGCTTACGATTGAAGAGTCTGTAGCAAAGAACAGAATAATATACGGCGACGATAATATCATACAGGAATACTGTATTAACGCCGGAGATACCGGATTACCTTTTGCTGAAGCAGATAGAATAATTGAAGGGACATATTTTACAGGTTATCAGGAACATGCGTATTTAGAAAATCAGGGCATGATTGCTTCCCCAAAAGAAGATGGCGGAGTTGTAATAACCGGCTCGCTGCAGTGTCCGTATTACGTCCATAGCGCGGTTGTAGAAGCGCTTGGAATGAATGATGCGCCGGAAAAAGTTGTCGTTAAACAGGCTATGACTGGCGGTGGTTTTGGAGGAAAAGAAGATTATCCGTCAATTCTTGGAGTATGGGCGGCTCTTCTGGCGCTAAAATCCGGCAGAACAGTAAGGTTTTTATTTGGAAGGGAAGAGGATATGCTTTGTACGACAAAGCGGCATCCTTCCAAGATTTATCATAAAACTGCGGTAAAAAATGATGGAACGATAACCGCAATGGAAATAGACATCATACTTGACGGTGGCGCTGCTTCAACGCTAAGCGAGGTTGTTTTGTCCCGTTCGATACTTCATTCCACAGGATGCTATAAAATAGAAAACGCAAAAATACGCGGGCGCGTTGTAGCGACTAATACACCTCCTAATGGAGCGTTTCGGGGATTTGGCGCCCCGCAAAGCCAATTCGCTCTTGAAAGGCATTTGGATAAAATCGCACACGAGCTTGGTTTGTCCCCCCTTGATATAAGACTCAAAAATATTATGCGGGCAGGTGATAAATTTCCGTTTGGTCAGATAATGAAATCGGGAGTATCTGCCGAACGCGTTCTTTTGAATGTAATCGAAAGGTCTGATTATATAAAAAAACGGGCTGAGTATATCGAAAAAAATAAGGATAGTAAAATTCGCCTGAAGCGTGGGGTAGGTTTGTCGCTTGTTCTTCATGGCGCCGGATTTACAGGCTCAGGGGAGGATAACATGGGCACAAAAGTGCAATTAGAAATTGATATAAGCCGGCGCGTCATTTCAATTCATGCCAGCAGCACCGAGATGGGACAGGGAGCGATCACAGTATTGTCAATGTTTGTTGCCGAAGCTTTTGGAGTTCCCCTCACTCAGGTTGAGTATCTGCTTCCTGATACTTCGGTAGTTCCGAATAGCGGTCCTACAGTGGCTTCGCGAACGACTATGTATGTAGGAAAAGTTTTACAGATTGCTTCTTACAATTTAATATCAAAAATTAAAAGTTATCTCGAAACAAATGAAAATGAAAAATTCAGTTATGAGAATGGTAGTTTTAAGAGCGAAAACAAAAAATACTCCATATTTGTAGCGGCTATATTATATTGTAAAGGAAATGGAAATTGCCAGAAGATTTCAGCTGAAGCTACATACAAACCGGTTCCCGGGTTTTCATGGAACAACAAAAAACATGAAGGCGCCGCCTATAAAGGATATTCGTGGATGGCTCAAGTAATTGAAGTGTCCGTTGATATGGATACTTACGAAATTATTCCTGAAAAATCGACCATTGCCGTCGAGCTTGGCAGAGCAATAAATCCTGTTTTAGCAAGCGGTCAAATAGAGGGCGGAGCTGTTCAGTCATATGGCTGGGCTAACACGGAGCATTTAGGTCTTACGGGCGATGGGCGATATACAACCGGGCATTTGAGCAAATACCCCATCCCGACAACGCTTGACTCGCCTTCGTTTGATATTGTGCTTTTTGAAGACCCGTGTTTCTTTGGCGCCGAGGGCGCAAAAGGAATAGGCGAGCTGCCTATGGACGGGGGCGCTCCGGCTTTTGCAGCGGCTGTTCAGAATGCATGCGGTGTTTTTGCCGAAAAAATACCCATTTCCGGAGAATACCTGTTCTCACTCGTCGAAAATGACTTGGAAATATCAGGCGATTCAGGTAAAGGCGGCGCAAGATGAAGCTTAAATTGACGGTAAACGGGGAATTGCGCGTAAGAGAAGTTCATCCAATGAAAAGGTTGCTTGATGTTCTGCGTGAAGATATCCGGTTGACGGGCGCAAAAGAAGGCTGCGGAGAGGGCGAATGCGGCGCCTGTGCGGTCATAATGAACGGGCGCCTTGTAAACTCCTGCATGGTTAGCGCGCTAAGAGCTAATGGCAGCGAAATTTTGACGATTGAAGGTTTGGGTTGTTCTGTAGCTCTTGATGCTTTACAAACTGCTTTTGTTGAAGAAGGCGCTATACATTGCGGATTTTGCACTCCCGGAATGATTATGGCGGCAAGAGCTTTGTTGGAAAGACAACAGGAACCAACTTTGGAGGATATTAAGGTTGCTCTTTCCGGTAATTTATGCCGTTGTACAGGTTACGAAAAAATTTACCGCGCGGTGGACAAGGCGGTGAAGGCGGGTTATTCAAAAGCAATTAAACCATTTTCAGGGACTAATGAGAATATTCCAGAACTGGATAGCGAAGAAAAAAGTAACTTCTTCTCTCCGGGAAGTTTGGGTGAAGCTCTCGATATACTATCAAAAAGGATTCCTGACCTTACAATATTGGCGGGCGGAACTGATATTTTCCCGGATGTCAAAAAAAATAAACTGAAACTCGGGACCGTTATGGATATATCTAATATACCTGAACTCAAGGCTATATCTTATGAAAAAAGGAATATAACAATCGGAAGTTGTGTAACAAATACCGAAATAATGGAAAGTTACTTGCTTGAAAAGAATTACCCCCTCATTGTTCAGGCTGCTTCCAAGTGTGGCGCTGTTGCAGTGCAAAACATGGCGACAATAGGCGGAAACATAATGACCGCTTCCGGAGCGGCGGATATGGTGACCGCGCTCATGGCTCTTGACGCTGAGGTTAGAATAATTTGTAAAAACTTTGAAGAGACGGTCATTCCGATTGAAAAGTTTATTAAAGGATGTCACTCTACCGCGCTGAAGCAAGGCGAACTCTTAAAAGAAGTATTGATACCAACCCCAAATAAGATAAAAAGATATGAAGCGTTTTATAAAAGAGGTCATCGCAGAGCCTTGACTTTTGCCAGAGTTTCCCTTGCGTGCCGGATAGAAATTAATGAGAAAGGTCATGTTAGCTACGCGCGTTTTGCAGTTGGCAGCATGTCCGCTGTCCCTTTCAGATTAAATGGCGTTGAAAGAATGCTGATGGGATGCAAGATAGAAGATAAGCTTGCCGAATCTGCCGCAAAAAAAGCAGGCGCCATCGTCATGCCGCGTACAGAGAGCGCTTATCGGAAAAAGGTAACAGAAAACCTGGTAAGAAAGTTTCTTATGTCGTGTATGGAGTAGGTACAGTTGACAGTTAACAGTTGACAGTTGACAGTTGACAGTTGACAGTAGACAGTAGACAGTAGACAGTAAAAGACAAAGACAAAGACAATGACAATGACAAAAATAAAAACAAAAACTATTGTGCACCTGCTTGTAGAAACATTGGTTCATTTTGCGTTGTGAATGTAGTTCATGGGGGGCTGGATTGCTTCGTCGCCGTTCCGGCTCCGAAGCAAAGACGTGGTGAAGTTACCTCGTCTTCGCGAGCCCGAAGGGCGCGGCGATCCAGTTCATGGGGGGCTGGATTTCCACGTCGCGCTTGCACGCTCCGAAGCAAAGGCGAATAAAGAGTGCGTCTTTGCAAGTCCGTAGGGCAGAGGCGGGATTTTCCGTTGCTCTACGTGGCTAAATCCTGTAATACGAAGTTGCAAACCTCATTATGAACAACATCAATGTTCTTTTCGGCGTTAATAACAATATGTTTTTCTCCATAAGCGAGAAATAACTGGTCGTAGTTATCGCTTACTTTTTTTAGTTTTTCCAACTTCTCATATATTTCCAGTTGA
>WRNQ01000125.1 GCA_009776565.1 Synergistaceae bacterium
TAGCAATATTATTGACAGTTGCTACAATTATGCCGGGATTAGGAACTAAAGGCGGCGGAGCAAGAAGATGGCTTTCCATAGGAAATTTTATGCTCCAACCGTTAGAAGTACTTTCTTTATTTGTAGCCATACATCTGTCAAAATGTCTTTCCGATTCGGAAGGGGCGCCATTTGAAGTTTACTTAAGAATCACTGTTATCATTATTGTAGCTTCCGTATGGGCTCTTTTGTTGCAGCCAAACTTTGGAGGTATGGTACTGATAGTGCTTTTATGTATGTCAATACATGTTGAAAACAGAGGCTGGAAATATCCGCTGCTCTCAATTCCGGTATTTTTAGCGATAGCATATCCAATGATAACTTTATTTGGATATCGTATGCGGCGCATTTCAGCATTTCTTGATCCCTGGTCAGATCCGTTAAACAGTGGTTTTCAAGTAATACAAGGGCTTATAGCTTTTGCCAACGGTGGAATAGGCGGGGTTGGGATAGGAAAAGGTTTGCAAAAATTGAATTATTTACCTGCGGCTCATACCGATTATATATTTCCCGCAATAGGAGAAGAGTTTGGAATTATTGGAACGCTTAGTATTTTAGCGATTTTTTGTTTTTGGTTTGCAATAGTATGGGGGCTTTACAGGAAACAGCAAGATGTTTTTTTGTCCGCCTTAACATGGGGTCTTGCCGCATCAATAGCTTTGCCTCTTTTTATAAATCTGGGAGGAGTATTAAACTTAGCGCCGCTTACAGGAATTCCTCTGCCGTTTATAAGCTATGGCGGCAGCTCTTTATTGTTTACATGGGTAAAGGTTGGAGTGTTGGTTCGCATTGCGAAAGAGTCTACCGTGGCGAAAGCTGTAACATAATGAAAGTATTTCTTGTGGCGGGCGGTACGGGTGGGCATATTTTCCCTGCTGTTGCTTTTGAGCAGTGGTTGAATAAAGAAAAATTAGTATCCTCAGTAAATTATGTTTGCGGCAACCGTGCGCTTGAACTTGAAATTTACCGGCATTCAGGAATAGAGCCTTTAGTTTTGCCGATGGAAGGTTCTCCATTTGGAATTTCCGGGTTCATAAAAAAAGCAAAACGTGCTTACAATATAGTTAAAAGCCTTATTCACATGTATGGTTTTATCCGGAAACATAAACCCGACGCATGTTTTTTATTTGGGGGATATGTTTCTTTTCCTGCTTTGCTTGTATGTTCAATTACTAAAATTCCCGTCATTATGCACGAACAGAATGCTGTAGCCGGAAAGACAGTAAGGTTTGCCAAGAAAATCGGAAAGTCGGTAGTACATAGCTGGGATAACGAAACAACCTCCAATGTTCCCGTCCGTCCGTTTGTTTTATGGGATAGGCAAATTGCTTTCGAGAAATTTGGCATCGACAGCCGTTGGCTAAATTCCGGGATAATTGGTATTTTCGGAGGCTCCATAACCAGCAAATCACTTATAAATGTCCAGAATGCCATTGTCAGATATTTTCCGGACAATTTATTTTTAGTCCTTTCAGAAAAAGAGGAGATAAAAGCTGATAATGTATTATTTATTGGTAGACAATGGGATATGAATCCTGTATTTTCAGTTGTGGATTCAGTCATATGCCGGGGAGGAGCTTCAACTTTGGCGGAATTGGAAGCGTATAATATATCATCAATTGTTGTTCCCTGGGAGCAATCGTCTGATAATCACCAAATTGCAAACGCTATTAAATTTTCGGAAATTACCGATAATTATGTCTGGAGAGAATATCAAGATGTAAAGCAGCTGATTGACTTGATATCTTTGTGTATCAGCAAACAAAATGTACATAAAACAGGATTTCATGAAAAAGCATCATTAAACCTTTTCCGATGTTTTGAATCGAAGTATGGCGTTAGGAGGAAAATTTGTGAACAGTGAGTTCGATGGCATTAGAANAGTTCACCTGATGGGAATAGGAGGGGCGGGAGTCAGTGGCCTGGCATTGTTATTGAAAGATCTCGGATTTGAAGTTTCCGGTTGCGATATAGCCCGTTCTTCGTATCTTGATAAACTTATTGATATACCTGTTGTGATGGGGCATGACATTTCGCATATCAGAGAGTACTCTCCTGATCTTGTTGTTTACACGAGCGCGTTGCCTGAAGATAACCCGGAACTGAAAGCTGCAAAGGACTCTCCTTCTATTGTAGTGGTTAGAAGAGGAGATGTACTTAGTTGGATATTCAACAGAAAATTCGGGATTGGCGTTGCGGGAGCTCATGGAAAAACCACTACATCCTCAATGATAAGTTACGTTTTAGAAAAAACCGGGCATGCTCCAACCATAGCTATTGGCGGAGAAGTTATTGATGTGGGGGTAAACGCTCTTCTTGGCAAAAGCGACATAATGGTAGCGGAGCTTGATGAAAGCGACGGCACTTTTGAAAATTTCTTTCCCGATATAGCAATAGTCACTAACATTGATTGGGACCATGTTGATAAATATCATACTCTTGAAGANATGGAACTGGCGTTCTTACGCTTTGTAAAGGGATGCAAAGCGGGCGGCTCGGTAGTAGTTTGCGCTGATAACNCAGGAGGCGCCAAACTGATAGAAACTCTTAAAAGCGACGCCAACTCCGGGGTAAAAGTTATAACTTACGGATGGGGAGTAAATTGGGATTGGTCTGCCGCCGAAGTTGTATTTCATGAAGGAGGGGGAGTGACGTTTTCTCTCTTCAATAAAGGCAATTTTGAATGTAAAGTAAATTTAAAAGTGTCGGGCGATCACAATGTCCTGAATGCGCTTGCGACTTGCGCCGCCGTTTCACTTTTGGGGGTTCCGCCCCTCAGTTTTGCGGATATAATACAAAATTTTAGTGGCGCCAAGCGTCGTTTTCAGTTGGTTGGCAAAAAAGGAAAAGCTATTATTTATGACGATTATGCGCATCATCCAACTGAAATAAGAGCTACCATAAAATCTGCAAGAAATTGTTTTCCGGGTCATAAAATAAATGCTATTTTTCAGCCGCATAGATATACAAGAACAAAACAACTTTATAAAGAATTTGCGAGAGCATTATCTCTGGCTGACAGAGTATACCTCCTTCCTGTTTACAGTGCGGACGAGACTCCCATTGAGGGCGTTTCTTCCGAAATTATCGCAAATGCTTTAAATAATGATATAATACCTAACGTTAAAATTCCCTTTTTTGTATGCTCAAATAAAGAAGAACTATTTAGAATTATTGATCAAACTGTGGAAGAGGAGATATTTTTAACTTTAGGCGCAGGCGATGTAACGGAAATTGGAATGGCTTATTTAAAGTCATGATTGTTTTTTATGGAAGAGGAGGTTTCGAGTGACTTTTAAAGAATTACTCTTCCGCGATTTATGTTGTACAATAAAAGAAAACGTCCCGCTTGCTGCATATTGTACGTTTGGCGCCGGCGGCGCAGCTGAACTTGTTGTTGAGCCAACCGGCGAGTCGGATATTATAAAAATAATGAACGCAAGAAAACAATTTCAGTTTCCTTTGGTTTACCTTGGCGGCGGAAGTAATGTACTGCTTTCCGATATAGATGGGGTTGTTATTCTTTCTTCCGGCTTGCGCAGCATAAATTATAATGAATGTAAGGAAACGAATGAAGTTATTATTGAAGCAGGCGGCGGTTACCCATTAAAATATGTTGTAAGGGAATCTCTCTCGCGAGGATATTCAGGTTTTGAGTTTGCGTTTGGAATTCCGGGAACTGTCGGCGGAGCGGTTATTGGAAATGCGGGAGCTCAAGGAGAAGATATATGCAAACTGCTTTTATGGGTTGAATGCGTGAAGCCCGACGGTTCTGTTGTGAGAATAGACTCAAGGGATATTGTGAGCGGATACAGGTATTGCTCATTGGGCGAAACAGGTTATTTTATAACAAAATGTGCGTTTAAAGTTACATTTGGGGATATTGAACTGATAAGGGAAAAATGTTTGGGGTATTGGAGCAGAAGATCTCGTCAGCCTTTTTTGGAAAAAAGCGCGGGATGTATTTTTAAAAATCCGGATAATGTTCCGGCTGGGAAACTTTTGGATGAGTGCGGATGCAAAGGGAAACGTATTGGAGACGCTGTTATTTCGGAACTTCATGCGAATTTTTGTATTAATTTAGGGAATGCAAGCGTTTTTGATATAAAAAAGCTTATATGCGAATGCAGGGATATTGTTTATGAGAAGAAGGGAATTCTATTAGATTTCGAGGTAAAGATGTTTGGCTTCTAAAGTAAAGAGAATCCGGTATTTCTTTTTTGTGTTTGCATTTTCTTTCCTGGCAGGAAGCGCATATTTCATATTTGAGAATTTTGGACTATTTTCTTTAAAGGGTTATGTTTTAGAAACTCCAAGCGCTGATATTGAAAAGCATTTTTGGGAATTGCTGCCCGCGGAATGTATCAGGTATTGGCCTGTTTTTGTTTATAAGTCTTCACAGATTCGCGAATTAATGGAAAAAACAACCCCGGTTCTGGTTTCAACTGAGGCAAAAGGAGTTGGATTATTTCATACCCGGATTACTTATCTGGAGCCATGGCTTATGGTAGAGTGGAGGCAGAAGGATTGGTATTTATCGCAAGAAGGCTATATGTGGGCGCCGGAGCTTTATGATTTCGGAATTCCTAAATCTCCGACGTGGGAAATAAATGAATCGCTGAGCCGGTATTCCGGCGCCGGTACGCCTGACGGGGTGTTTCCCGCAGTATTTTCTATTGAGGAACTAAAGCGATTTGATAGTATATTTAGCGCTCAAAGTTGGTATACTAATGTTATGCATATTGGTTTTGACAGGAGAGCCGGGGAGTACCTTCTAAAAATTTCGCTTGACATAAGTGGGGGAAAAGTTGTTTTAATAATTAACGGAGAAGAAGATAAATTATACGAAATTGATAATTTTTTAAAACAGGTTTTAGCTCAGATTATTTTGGATGAAAAAGAAATTTACATTGATATGTCTTATTCCGACAAAATCGTTGTAACCCGGGCACGTGAAGGGAGCTTGAAGTAGTGTGAACAGAGAGCCGGAGATTTTGGCAGGGCTTGATGTAGGAACAACTAAAATAGCTGTTATTGTTGCGGAGAGAGAAAGTCCTTC
>WRNQ01000126.1 GCA_009776565.1 Synergistaceae bacterium
AAATGGCGCCAACCGTACCAAGGATCACGACTGGATCAGCGGGCATATTACCGGAGACTGCGAGTATATCAATCGTTCCGATGATTATGTCCAGCTTGCCCTTCAAGGACCAAACTCCACCGGAATACTCAAAAAGCTTACAGACGAAAAGAATATCCCCACCAAGTACTATTACTTTCTCCAGGGGAAGGTTGCCGGTATCGACTGCATAATCAGCCAAACCGGTTATACCGGCGAGATGGGGTACGAGTTCTATTGCGCTCCCGGCAAAGGTATCGAGTTATGGGAGGCGCTGATGGACGCCGGCAAAGACCTGGGGTTGATTCCCTGCGGGCTTGGCGCAAGAGATACTCTTCGTCTTGAAGCTTCAATGGTTCTTTATGGTCACGAAATGTCGGACGATATCACGCCTCTTGAAGCAAATCTCCATTTNAGCGTAAAAATGAATAAGCCCGACTTCATTGGCAAAGCCGCGCTTGAAAAGAGGATGGACAGCACAANGACTTTGGTTTGTTTCAAGATAACAGGCAAAGGGATTGTCAGAGAACACAGCGACATTTTTATCGGCGGCAAAAAAGTTGGCGTATCTACATCCGGGACGCATTCGCCCTTCCTGGGCTATCCTATCGCCATGGGCTACATTGAGAAAGAACACAGCGGCGTTGGCGAAAAAGTTGTTTTTGACGTCAGGGGCAGGGAAGTCGAAGCAGAAATTGTAAAGACCCCCTTTTATAAGAGAAACAAATAATTACATAATAATCAGGAGGGAACCACAAATGATAACACCAAAAGATCTTATGTTTTCAAAGTCTCATGAATGGGTAAAGTTTGCTGATGACGGAACGGCGCTGACGGGATTGACATATTTCGCTCAGAACGCTCTTGGCGACATAGTTTTTATAAGGATGCCCGTCGAAGGCGACAGCGTAACAGCCGGCGAGTCTTTCACCGAAGTTGAGTCTGTAAAAGCGGTTGCCGATATTTACAGCCATGTTTCAGGCGTTGTCAAAGCCGTGAACGATGAAGTTGCAGACGCTCCACAGAAAATCAATGAAGACCCTTATGGATCCTGGATTATCAAAGTCGGCGACATTACGGACAAGGCTGACTTGATGAACACTGATGAATACGACAAATTCTGTGCAGAAGAGGGGGAGGAGGGGTAATATGGGGACATATTTACCTAATTCAGCCTCCGAACAAAAGCAAATGCTTGACTTCCTGGGGCTGAAATCCCTTGACGATTTCTATAACCACCTGCCGGATAAAGTAAAGCTTAATCGCGAGCTTAATATACCCAAAGGAAAAAGCGAAGTTGAAGTGAGGCGCTTTATGGAAGAGTTGGCGGGGAAAAACAAAGTTTTCCGCACAATATTCAGAGGCGCCGGCGCTTACAAGCATTATATCCCAACCCTTGTAAAAGCGGTGGCAGGCAAAGAGTCTTTTGTAACCGCGTATACTCCTTATCAACCCGAGATAAGCCAGGGAGTCCTTCAATCAATATTTGAATTTCAGACCATGATTTGCGAGCTTACCGGCATGGATGGTTCCAACGCCTCTGTTTACGATGGCGCGGAAGCTTGCGCTGAAGCGGTGGCCATGTGCGCCGAAAGACAACATACAGTAACGTATGTATCGGCAACCGTAAACCCCGAATACCTTAGCACGGTGCAAACCTATTGTTTCGCTGCAAACAGGCGATGTGTAGTTGTGCCGGAAAAGGACGGCGTTACGGATTTCGGATTTCTGAAGGAAAACATGAAGGACGACAGTGCATGTCTTATAATGCAGCAGCCGAATTTCTACGGAATAATTGAGGACGCCGAAGCTATTTCCAAGGTGGTAAAAGAGGCGGGAGCAAAATTCGTCATCGCGGTAAACCCGTTTTTTGCTGCAATCGGAAAGACACCGCGCGAATACGGAGCGGATATTGCGGTTGGCGAAGGGCAGCCTCTTGGAATGAACCTTGGCTTTGGGGGTCCATATCTTGGGTTTATGGCAAGCACACGGGATATGGCAAGAAAGTTGCCGGGCAGGATAGCGGGGCAAACTCTTGACGTCGATGGAAACCGCGCGTTTGTGCTTACCCTGCAGGCAAGAGAGCAGCATATACGCAGGGAAAAAGCCACGTCAAATCTTTGTACCAACCAGGCTTTGTGCGCGATAGCCGCCGGAGTTTATATGGCTACGTTGGGGCCGTCGGGAATGAGAGAGGTTGCGCGGCAGTGCATTTCCAAAGCGCATTACGCCGCTAAGCAAATATCCGCGCTNCCCGGCTTTGAATTGGCTCTTAACGGGGAATTTTTCCACGAGTTTGTGACCAAATGCCCTTGCTGTCCCAATAAGCTAATGGCTAAACTGGAAGAAAAGGGAATACTTGGCGGTTATATACTTAAAGACAAATATGAAAACCACATCCTTTGGTGCTGTACCGAAGCGAATACAAAAGCCGAAATTGATGAGCTTGTAGCAATTTTAAAGGAGGTGGCGTAGTATGAAACTCATATTTGAAAAGAGCGTCCATGGGAAATCCAACCAGGTGCTCCCACCCAACGATGTGGATTATTACGAATTAAAGGACAACCACAAAAGGAGCCTTGCACTACGTCTGCCGGAACTCACCGAAAGCGAGCTTGCAAGACATTATACCGCGCTTGAAGGAAACGCGTTCGGCGTGAGCAGCGGATACTACCCGCTTGGGTCGTGCACGATGAAGCACAACCCCAAAATCAACGAAGAAACTGCGGCGCTTCCGGGGTTTGCAAGTATCCATCCGTTGCAGCCAAGCCACACTGTACAGGGTTGCCTTGAAGCGTTTAAGCTTATTGAAAAGCTCCTATGCGAAGTAACGGGTATGGACAATATGTCTTTCCAGCCTGCTGCGGGCGCACATGGCGAGTTTGCGGGGCTTTTATTGATTAAAAAGTATCATGTAACCCGGGGAGACACAAAGCGTGTCAAGATGATTGTTCCCGACACCGCGCATGGAACAAATCCGGCAAGCGCCAATATGGCNGGCTTCAAAATAGTAGCTATCAAGTCGTGTGAAAACGGTTTTGTTGATTTAGCAACGCTAAAGGCTGCTGTTGGNGATGATACTGCNGGGCTTATGCTGACTAACCCCAGTACGCTTGGTCTTTTTGAAGCGGAAATTCTGGAAATTGCCAAGGTTGTGCACGACGCCGGAGGTTTACTTTACTATGACGGCGCAAACCTGAACCCGATTATGGGAATCGTCCGTCCGGGCGATATGGGATTTGACGTGATTCATCTCAACTTGCACAAGTCTTTTTCAACGCCTCACGGCGGCGGGGGACCTGGCTCGGGGCCGGTCGGATGCAAGAGTTTCCTTTCGGAATTCTTGCCTGTGCCTAAGATTGTTGGCAACGAGGGAGAATTGGAATTTTCGTATGAATTTGCGGATAGCATAGGCTGTTTAAAAGCTTTTTACGGAAATTTCCTTGTTGTTATCAGGGCGCTCACGTATATCCTGACTTTAGGAAGCGAGGGCATTCCGGAAACAGCCAAGCATTGTGTTCTCAACGCTAACTACATGATGAAAAAACTTGACGACCTCTACGAAATTGCGTTCCCCGGGATGTGCATGCATGAGTTTGTCATCACGGCGGAGAAAATCAAAAAGGAGACCGGCGTTTCAGCAAAGGACATAGCAAAAGGAATCATTGACAACGGCATGCATCCGCCGACAATGTATTTCCCCATCAATGTTCATGAAGCGCTTATGATTGAGCCGACAGAAACCGAATCCATGTCGACTATTGATGAGGCTGTAAAGGTTTACAGGAAAATTTACGAAATTGCTCATAAAGACCCTCAATCCCTGTTGGACGCGCCTGTCAATGCGCAGGTAAGGCGTCTTGATGAGGTTATGGCAGCGAGAAACCCGATTCTGAGATTTAGTTTTGATTAAGTCGGCGGAATTTCGGGAGCGTTAACATGAAATCATTTGACTTAGTTATAATTGGGTCAGGTCCGGGCGGATATGTAGCCGCTATCCGGGGTGCGCAAAAAGGGCTTAAGACCGCTGTAATTGAATCCCGCGATGTGGGGGGCACTTGCTTAAATCGCGGGTGCGTCCCCACAAAATCTATGCTGCACAGCGCTCATCTTTATCGGGAAGCTTTGCACGGCGGATTATTCGGTCTGATTGCCCCGGAAGTGGGTTTCGATTTTGATATCGTCAATAATCGTAAAATCGATGTTGTACAAAAACTGCGCGCCGGTATCGAGCAATTGCTTAAAGCCCATAAGGCGGAACTTATAAGAGGCAGGGCGGCTGTTAAAAGCCCTGCTTCGGTTGTAATTGAAAAAGAGTCNGGAACAGAGGAAATTGAGGCAAAATATATCATTATTGCAGCNGGATCCGAGACAAAGCCTCCGCCAAAACATTTGCAGGGCGTCAATAACATCATCACAAGCGACGACGCGCTAGCGGCTGACGCCAGGCTTTATAAGCGGATACTGGTTTCCGGCGGCGGCGTTATTGGCGTGGAATTTGCTTCAATTTACAGCGACCTCGGATGTGAGGTCACTATTGTGGGTTCGAGGGAAAATCTTCTTCGCCGCCTTGATAATGAAATCTCAAAAAATATCATGATGCTTTACAAGAAACGCGGAATTAATATCATCACTCCTGCCAAAATACAGGAGATAAAGGAAGACAATGGCGCGCTTTACTGCAAAATTGAGCAAAAAGAAGAAATCCGGGAAGTGCACTGCGATGGCGTACTTTGGTGCGTAGGCAGGCAACCTGTGACAGAAGGGCTCTTTATGGACGGCGTGAACGTGGAAATGTCGGACAGGTTCATTGTGGTCAATGATTACATGCAGACAAATATTCCCAATATCTACGCGATCGGCGACTGCACACTGAACAGCACCCAGCTTGCACACGCGGCTTCGGCTCAGGGAATTAATGCAGTAAGCCATATTGTTGGCGAGACGCCGCCTATGAATTTGTCAGCAATTCCGTCCTGTGTTTACACAAGCCCCGAGATTGCTACAGTAGGGCTAATGGAAAGCGATGCCATAGCAAAAGGTATTGAGGTGA
>WRNQ01000127.1 GCA_009776565.1 Synergistaceae bacterium
GAAGGAACATGCGGGGCATGGTTTCGATGGAACAGAAATATAGCGCGGTAACTATTGGTCATGGAAGCGGCGGGAGGTTGACGCAAGAGCTTACAAACTCTATCCTCGGAAATTTTGAACTTAACGATTTCGAGCCGGAGGATTGCGCTTGGATAAATGAAGATATGGCTGTCGCTATGGATGGATTCACCGTAACTCCGCTTTCGTTCCCGGGAGGAGATATTGGCAAGCTCGCTGTCTGTGGAAGCACAAATGACCTTGCTGTCAGAGGCGTTAGCCCGGATATGCTCACTTTATCGTTGATAATTGAAGAAGGTCTGGATATTGAGCAATTGATGGGATTCATGAAAAGCGCGGCGGATACGTGCAAAATTACGAATACACGATTAATTGCGGGCGATACTAAAGTTGTTCCACGAGGAACAGCCGATAAATTATTTATAACAACATGCGCCATTGGAAAACGAATCAGCAAAAACAAATTGGGCGCAGCAAACATTAAAGCGGACGATCTTTTGATTCTGACGACTTCCCCGGGTATACATGGTTCAGTATTAGCCGCGTGCAGGTTTGGTCTTGAAGCCCCGGAATTGATGAGCGACTGCGCGCCTCTTTGGCCTTCTTTATTTCCAATACTTGAATTGGATGGGCTGCATGCAATGAGGGACTGTACAAGAGGCGGGGTAGGGACGGTGTTATGTGAATGGGCAGAATCCGGAGGGCTGGGATTTGAAATTGAAGAACAGCTATTACCCCCAAATGCGGATGTAGAATCTATTTGCGATATTTTAGGACTGGATAAACTTTGGCTTGCGGGCGAAGGGTGCGCATTGATTGCCGTTTCTTCAAAAGACGCTGAAGAATGCCTCAGAAGAATCAAATTAAGTAACATATGCAAACAAGCTGCAGTTGTGGGAAAAGTTCATGATAGACGCCAACGCATGGCATGGATGAAAACACTCATTGGAGGAGAACGTATTATCGATATGCCTACTGGCGAAATATTGCCCAGGATTTGTTGATATCATATTCCAATTTTAAGATATATGATATAATATTAGATTAATATAGAATGAATAGCATTATTAATCTCATATCACTTGAATTCTTTTGACGTAGTATGATGCTGCGCCAAATTTTGGTAATTCAGAAGGTGTGTAACCACTGAATTATTATTTGCTCCCTGGAGGCTCGAGTAATAAGACCGGGACGTCGGAGGCCGTCCCCGAACACCCCCAGTTTTTCACATACGGAAATGGGGGATCATAAGGAAAGGAGGATTGTAACTGAACTTAGTATTCCACTTTAGTAAAATATCGTACATGAGCCCATATTGCTGATTGTTTTGGCCAAAGAGAGACGCTCTTTTCATCGAAGCTTCAACTTATAATCCAATAGGGGGAGATTTGAATGAAATCTATGCAATGGAGCAATTCCGTAAGGCTTTGGAAAGGAGATAACAAAACAAGATTATTTCCGTTTAACTTTCAAGCTAAGTTTAATGACAAAAAGGTCATTTCCGATATTGATTATCTGCTTTCAAAAAAATTGCTTTCCGGAGGGTGTGTGGATGTATCGAATGATTCATTCCTGATAAACTTGAATGATTCATTTGAAGACGGGACGCTAAAATATCCAAAAGACGACACTTTGCCAGCTTTGCTGGAAAAAGAGGAATTGATATTATACATTAAGACAAAATTCAAAGAATAATATATCAAAATAATAAGATATTATACAGCGATCATAAAATACATATTATATTATTATTTTGTTTAAAAGTAACATAAGATACATTATAGGACATATAAGAGCGATATTAGCACGACTATTAATTAAAATTTTTGCTTGTCTCGCTTTTAAGCAATATTGAGGCGGCTTCTTCCCTATTCAGGGCGGCCGCCTTTTTTTTATTGAAAGACCGAAATCGCGTGTGATGACCTCTTAGGAAGCGTGCACTTTCGCGTCCCGTTTGAAGAGCTCTATAAAGGCTGTGATATTGAATTAAGTTTGCTATTGGAGAAATCGGCAATTACCTGTCAGTCATTATTCATAAGTGTTTAACAATGATATAATCAGTAAAATTTCTGCTATTTTCAAAGCAAGTTCAATATTAATGGAAAGGAAAAGCCCCCTCCCTGTAAAGGATGAGGCAGCTTACACAAAATGGTGACGAACAAAATAAGAAAATATTTACCCGTTATTTTTACACTGGCGTTTTTTGTATACACAGTTTCCACCGAGGGTGCGGTGGAACCATCGCAATTTACGAAACTATGCGCGACAGGCACGCCTCAGGAAATTGAGGCGGCGATTAAAGCCGGCGCCGACGTCAATGCAAAAGAATACTTCAACCGGACAGCGTTGATGTACGCAGCAGAATTTAACGCTAATCCAGAAGTTATAGTAGTGTTGATTAAGGCCGGCGCTGATGTCAATGCAAAAAATAACGATGGCGGTACAGTGTTGATGCACGCAGCACAATTTAACGCCAATCCAGAAGTTATAGCAGTGTTGATAAAAGCCGGCGCCGACATTCATAGTGCTGACGATTTAGGAATGACCGCATTGATGCGTTCTACTATGAACACTAATCCAGAAGTTTTGCGAATTTTGGTAGAAAATGGAGGAAATGTTAACATCGCTAACAATGATGGCTGGACGTCCTTAATGGCAGTTGTTGAAGACAATCTTGATTTTGAATTCATAAAAATCCTGATTGATAAAGGAGCTGACGTTAACGCTACTGACTTGACCGGAATGACTTCCTTAATGTGGGCCTCAAGGAATTCAAATCCAAAAATTCTGCAATTCCTGATTGATAATGGAGCGAATGTAAACGCCGCTGACAATCGAAAAATGACGCCATTGATGTGGGCTATTGCTCCTAACGCTCCTGGGGTTCTTGCAATGTTGAAAGAAAAAGGCATGGAAGGGAAGCCTTTGGAAGTATTTCCCGCAGATAATTATAAAGTTGTGCAAATGTTAATTGAAAGCGGAGCGGACATAAACGCTGCTAACGCTGCCGGATCAACTCCTTTGATGTGGGCTGCCGGATATAATTCCAATCTCGATATTCTACATGCCTTGATTGAAAGAGGCGCGGATGTCAATGTCGCCAATGAAAGTAAAATAACAGTTTTAATGTCCGCAGCTGCGTTTAACACAAATCCTGTTGTACAACTCCTGATAGAAAAAGGGGCGAATGTAAACGCTTCAGATGAGGACGGACGAACTCCACTGATGTATGCTGCCCGATTCAATTTAAAGCCCGAAGTTCTGATAACTTTGTTAGAAAATGGGGCGGATGCTAACGCTTCTGATCTACAGGGAAAAAGAGCAATTGACTATGAAGAACAGAATAAAGACAGCCAATTAAAAGGAACGAGAGCATATGATCTTCTGAGAACTAAAACAGAATCTTCTCAAGCTAAAGGCGCGCCCGAAGTTCATTATTTGAGCGCAGCAGAAATGTTTGAGTTCGTCAACAAATATTCCGCCGAATACCCATTAGAGCGTGCAAAACGAGAATTGGGAGAACCCAAACCGGAACCAACAGTGTTAGATGAAAAACGCGGGTTTGGGCTTGCTCATTGGTATATAGCTAAAAATGAATTGTCAATATCAATGTTGTACAATCAGAATACAAATGCGGTTATGCTTCTAAGCGCAGCTGAATTCTATCCCAACAGCGATTTAAGAGATAGAAGATTTGACCAAATGGCTGCCGGCATTGAAAAAATTGGCAACATGCATCCAACCAGCAAAACCGAACAGGAAATTACCTGGAATCTTAAAAATGGCAAGCTTCTCTCCATTAAAAAAGAGAGATATCCAATAAGCTGGGGGTTGTTATACTCGCTTGAAAATCCGTAACGATTGCGCCGTTTAGAACTTAGAGCTGAGAACTTAGAACCGAGAGCTTAGAGCTGAGAATTGCACTGTCAGGCGTAAGATTTCTTGTTTTTCATTTTATCTGACTCCTTCGATGTTAGTATTTTTTTTTTACCACCTATTTTAGGAGTCAAGAAAAACTATATCGCTTCCGATTAAAGAAAAGCAGCGATTGACGGGAGGTTGAGTTATTAATGAGGATCAATACATCAGAGACTTTTTTAGGACGTATGCTCCAGCAAAATAAGACACTTTTTGTTGGCAATCTTACAGTAAGTCTAAGGAACGTCAAGCAGGAAAAGGACTTAAACGATATCGCTCAAGCAAAAGAGAGCGAGATAGCAGAAGCTGTTTCAAACAAAGACTTGATTGTGGAACGGATTCAGAAAATGGCAGAACAGTCTCTTTCAATTACGCTGCTTACGCTGGAAGAGATGAAAACTCTTGCTGTTCTTGCCATGAACGAATCTCTTTCAAATGGCGAGCGTATTGACCTGCAAAAAAAGATGACGGAATTGCAATTCCAGCTTCATGAGAATACGTCTTCTCTTGGATTAAGCCTTGCCGGAAAATCTTATGAAGATGTCAAACACATGAAAACGTTAGCGGTAGGCATTAATAATTCTCAGGATTTCGATATTGCGACACAATTAAGATTAGCTGAAGAACAGAACATATTACACCGAGATGCTGATATTTATACATGGGATCGTAACGGTGGTGTTATTGTATCTTTCGTGTTAGCAAGCAAAGAAGAGGTGGCGTCTAAGAAGGCTGAGAAAATTAACAATTGGGATCAATTTAACCACGATATGTATTTTGAACAAGCAAAAAGCGGAGATCCCTCTTTTCAAAACGTTCCGATGTTGTTTAGTACAGGAAGTGCAAGAAGAACCGTCATGATGCTTGATAAGAGAATTGAAAAAGTAAATAAAATGCAGGAAGAGCTTTCGGAATTCAAAACTCTTAGCAACGCAGAAAAGCTGGCTCCGTTTTATCCTAAAAATAACGGAATATACTCGTCTTTAATGGGAGATACTGCTTACATTAGTTACGGATATGATGGGAAGCAAAACGACTTCATCCTAGAGCATGTACAAAACAAAACAAA
>WRNQ01000128.1 GCA_009776565.1 Synergistaceae bacterium
GCCACGCCGCCGCCCGCCTCACTCCGGCTCGCCGCGCCGCGCCCCCGCTCATGCACTATCCACCTGTCATCGACTCTCTCTGCTGCGAGTACGCCCGAATCGGCATAATAACCAGTCAACTCAACTGAGTTATTAAAAACGTCAACGATCGTATTTATATTCTTAGCGCCTTTCTCTTTTGCCTCCGCAACTGCTAAACGCACCGCTTCACTTTTTGACCACTCCAGCGCGTCGTCATATTTTATAAAATGTTCTATCATATCACCTGAATAGCATGTATATGCGCCATGATCGGATGCCAGATAGTTCGGTCGGATCAAAACGGAGCGCTCTGAGTTGACGTTGCCCGTTATAGCGCCAACGGCGTTTGCAACAGGCGCGTACGCCGGAATATGGCAGACCGTGTCTAAGGCCTTGGCTACTTCAGGCAAGAACATATGTACAGGAGCGCCGATGCCGATCAAAGGGACGTCCGTGCGATATAGGCACTTAATATGGTTGGTTATCAAGCTTTTATGACTTGTATACGCAAAATCAAATGACGCCGCGAGCCGATCTGTGTCAGGCAACTGTTCCGGACTTAGCCTTTCCGGACTTAGTCTTTCCGGACTTAGCCTTTCCGGACTTAGTCTTTCCTGACTTAGCCTTTCCGGATTTGACGCCTGATTCGATTCTATATTGTGTCTAAAGGTCTTTTCGTTTTCAGTATTAGTCAACAGAATTAGAATATTACTGAATATTTTGCGGCAAATTTGCTCCTTAACAGTAGAGGCCAACTCCCTGATGGTCATTTTCAGCTTAAAAGCAAGATATTCCGTACAGAGCTCGGCAGCCCCGGCATCCCACTTGCTCAACTCGCCTGTGATATGGGCAATATCCGTCGGAGTAACGCCGCATCTCTGGATTATGCCATATCTTTCAAGCTTTGTTGTATTCAGGGAGTATAGCGATATTTTGGTTCTATCCGACAGCTCAGAGATAGAAAGCGGACCGTCCGAAAGAGCCTTGACAACGGCTGCATCATCATCTCCCAGCGTAGCCGCAATACATACGTCCTCAACCAGAAACAGGAATTCGCAAAGATTTTTTGTGTAAGCCTTCCGATATTTACATATGTTGGCGAGCTCGGACATCTTTTCCGGATGTTTTGAAATCAGCCAAGAGATTGGAGCAACACGCTCGGGACCGATCGTCAGATTGAAGTCGGCGTCAAAGGTGAGCCTGCTGTCACCGCCCAACCCAATTGTATGTGTCATAACGGATTTTGTACCGGTTTTCCATTTTCCTATTACTACCCCGTCGTGTGCGATCCCGGCTAAACTATCTTCCGCAAATGCGATATCGCAAGTTGTACCGCCCATGTCAACGACAATTCCACAGGATATCCGGCTCAGGCTCACCCCTCCCGATATACTTGCAGCTGGCCCGGAAAGCAGCGTTTCAACAGGTTTTTTTCGAGCAAATTCTTCTGACATAAGACTCCCGTCACCTCTCACAACTGCGATAGGGGCGCTGACCGCCCTCTCGGTCAAGCCGACTTTTACCGAGTCCATAAACCTGTTGACCAACGGGATGAGGCTTGCGTTGATTATCGTCGAAGCCACACGTTTGAGCGAATTTATTTCCGAAGTAAGTTCATGGGCGCAAACTACTGGTTTTAATGTCTTCGAATAGATGATTTCCTTTGCCGTCTTTTCAACTCTGGGGTTTCTGAATCCCCAGAGTTCGACAACGGCGAATGCATCAACGCCGGCCGCCTGATTGTCGAGCCAGTTTGTGAGGGCGTCCCAATCTGGTTCTTTGATCAATTGTCCTTTTTGACTATAGCCGCCATCAAGGAAAATCATAATCGTGTCGCTCTCAATTCCGTATTCCGGACCGAGGTTAGCCATTATGTCAGGATCGCATCCAATGAGCGTCAAAGCGGTTTGGCATCCCTTCCCTTCAACGCAGGCATTGGTAGCTAATGTGGTGGAAAGCGCCACAAATTTAATCTCTTTCAGCATTTCTTCAGGAAACGCGTCAAGAAGCTCTAAAATGCTTCGAAGGAGATTCTCTTTATATGTCAGAGTCTTTTGACTTGTGATGATTTTATTTGTATCGTAATCAAACAATACCCCGTCGGTATAAGTTCCACCAGTGTCAATGCCCAGCCCCAGCCTCATTTCGCAAAATCCCCCTTACCACCATCTGTATAGGTTCCACCAGCGTCAATGTCCAGACTAAGCCTCATTTCGCAAAATCCCCCTTACCCCGTCTGTATAGGTTCCGCCAGCGTCAATGTCCAGCCCAAGCCAAATCTCGTAAAGTCTTCCTTCATTGCCCAAATGCGATATCTAATCGTATTGAAAACGCCTATAATTAACCTACGCGTTTCAGCATCCATTTTATCACTTACAATAAGAATATATCACTTACCAAAATAATTTATTGCTTATAAAAAGAATATATCACTTACAAAAAGAGTTTATAACTTGCCAAAATAAACTTATCACTTACAAAAAAGAATCATTACCTACCCCCAAAAGTACGTAACTAAAGTATAACGTGTAAAAAATAAAAGATCATAGAGTTATATATTATTTTAAAAAACACAGCGACTTTTTCAAATTATCAGACTCTAATATTATAGAGACGCCAATAAAGGGAAAACTAATAACCTCAATTTAAGAAAACGGCGCCCAAAGAAGTATAAAAAGTAAAGATGCAAAAGAAGTAAAAAAGCAAAAGAAGTAAAAGAAGTAAAAGGCAAAAAGACAGACTGAACCTTTGACAATGAGTATTAGAACCGGCGGCAGCACAGACAGAACTCCACACCGCCGAAAACCGGAAAAGATGAACCCATAACTCCTACAGCTCCGGTTTCGGCAATGAAAGCACAGAAAAGGTGCCGGTTTTAGTTAACAGACGGCAGCTAATCAGCTAAAGTACATACAATATATGATGCAGGCAGCGGCAACACATCATCGCACTATGTGACCACCATCATCCCGACGACGGAAGTAGTTGATCCGTTGAAACAAAGTCACGACGAAGTTTTCAAAACTGTTGACGCGCCTGCATAGCTGCCGGCTCTGTTTCTGAAGCATACAAGAGCTATGCTTTTTTCGTTTGTCCTCATTTATATTTGCTTGTCTCTATTAATCTTTGTTGCTATTCAAAACTCAATTCTCAATTCTTGATAATAGATTCATTTAAAATGCACTTGTGGATATAATATAACCTTTGACTCGCTTATTATACAAATCTAACTAGCTTATTTTGCAAATTTGCCTCGCTGTCTCGCTTATTATATAAATCTACCTCATCTATCGTGTATATTTGCCACGCTTATTATACAAATCTACCTCGCCTATTGTGCAAATCTGTTTCACCTATCACACAAAACTAGTTCGTATTTCACTTCATATGTGTTACAATTAATAAAAAGTAAGCTGACAAAAAACGAATATGACTAAATACGAATATAACGATACACGAATATGACAAAACACGAATATAACTAAATACGAATATGACAAAACACAAATATGACGAAATACGAATATAACGTAAAATTAACATGACGAAACACGAATATAACTAAATACGAATATGACAAAACACAAATATGACAAAATACGAATATAACGTAAAACTAACATGACGAAACACGAATATGACGAAATACGAATATAACTAAACACATATATAACGAAACAGAGTATTTCGGGTGCGCTCGCCAGGAGAATAATCATGGCCATTTTGACTGAAAAACAAATTAGAGAAGGGTATTTTGACATCATCGGAGGGTTTCCACCATTAAACGCATCGGACGATAATACTAATTACGCCCGTGAAGTTAAAGATTACAAGGGACAGGAGCGACTGTGCATCGTTTGCACTCAACTTGATAATTACGGTTACAACAACCGTGAGAAAAAACGTGTGTTGATGGAGTGGCTTGATTATTTGCAAACAAACACAAAAGCTTTTAAGGCATTACACTTTAATTCTCGTGTTCCACAAGTGTTGTTCGATGCAGCCTGTTGTCAAGAGGACTTAGTAGAGCTCCGTTTTAAATGGGGCGCCTACGCAGACCTGTCAGCACTTGAAAACCTGCAAAATCTGAGGTATTTATATATCGGTTCGGGCGCCGGTGTCCAGGATATAGCAGCGCTTGGCAAATTGAAGTCTTTGATCGTTCTCTATGTTGAAAACTTTAAACGAATAGAGGATTATTCCCCGATTACCACATTAGATAAATTGGAACAACTGATAATCAGCGGGCCGACACTTGGTCGGACTCCAATTAAGGATCTGGATTTCCTTCTTGAAATGAAAAGCCTTTTGTCTTTTTGGAAACCGAATACCACAATTAAGAGAAAATACACTCCTGATGAACGCGCCGCCCTTCGGGCAGCCTTACAAACTATAACTTTTATCAATGACTGTCTATAGTAGAGGGGTGAAGCTGTGATCACGATGAAAAACGTCGTCAAACGTTTTGGGCGGCAAACAGTGCTATCCGATGTGTCATTTACAGCGCGGGAAGGGGAAATCTTCGGGCTCCTCGGGCCTTCAGGCGCGGGCAAGACTACGATAATCAATATTCTGACTGGGCAATTGGACGCAGACGGCGGCAGCCATGATAGAGGAGCTACATTGTTTGAAACAGGGCTAATGCTTGACACGGATGGGTTGTATGTACGTTTGAGTTGCCTTGAAAACCTGAATATTTTCGCTGACATTTACGGAATACCACGCCAAAAATCAAAGGAGGCGCTAGAGAAAGTTGGCCTTGGAGAAGATACCAAGAAGCCGGTAAACACACTATCAAAAGGCATGCGGCAACGACTGGCGTTGGCGAGGGCTATATTGCATGACCCGAAAGTATTGTTCCTGGACGAACCCACAAGCGGGCTTGACCCAGCGACCGCGCGAGGTATACACAAACTGATAAAAGGGCTTTGCGACAGTGGGACCACAGTGTTTTTGACGACCCACAACATG
>WRNQ01000129.1 GCA_009776565.1 Synergistaceae bacterium
GCGGGATGAAGCGCAAGGCGCACGGAACGCAGAAACCGAGACATATCAACAGGATAGTCGAGGTTGCGAGTACCGCGCAACGCAGCGATTCGCCCGCACAGACAATTAATCAGGGTTTCCTAAAGGCAACCGGAACGAAAAATGCAGCTTATCCGCCTTATCCGTATCCGTAATAGAAGTGAGGGTTAAATATGGCCAAAGTAAAATTCCCGCTAAAAATGGCGGACGAAGCACAAGTCAGGAATTTAGAAGAATTAAGGGAGCATTTCGACCTTGTGAATGTATTGAGTTATTATGATAATGGCAGGTTGGTCGAATGGCTGACAGACCGTTATTATGAAGACGAAGCTGCGCAAATCAATGCGCTTGATTCATCTGNGCCTGATTTCAAGAAATGTTTGTGCGATATACTTGGGGTAACTTATATAGCCTGTGAAGCTGATCTTATAAATATATCAGACAGAAATAAACGCCGTGAAGTGTTGAAGACATTTACTGCTGACGACAAGATACTTGCGGCAGTTGACAGCGTTGCTTTTTCGCAGGAAGAATTGGCAGACTTGCTAGATGCAGGTGTCAAGACAATTTATTTATGTGGTGAACGGTTTAAAATTCCCGGCAGCAAAAATGGTTTAACATATATAGGCGTGAACAACCCTATAGTTGATGCTCCTAAAGATTATGCAGAGAAAAATATATTATTTCAGAATGTAGATTTAGGCACAGAAAATATTATAAAACGCGCACGCGAAACAACCGATTTAGTTGAAGCGATGAATCTTTGGAGAATAGTTGCTGAACAAGGCAATGCGGAAGCGCAGTACCATTTAGGCTTGTGCATTATTGAAAGCGATAATCAAAATTATACCGAAGCGAAAGAATGGATTCGTAAAGCGGCAGAACAAGGATTTTCAAGCGCACAAAATCAACTTGGNGTTTGGGAAGACGATGCAGAAGCAGCGTTAAAATGGTATCTTAAAGCCGCCGAGCAAGGACATGAGTGGGCGCAGTATAATTTAGGACAATGTTACGATTACGGAAGTGGTGTAGAAGCAGATGAAAAGGAAGCTGTCAAATGGTACAACAAAGCTGCCGAACAAGGCAATCCTGAAATACAGTGCAATGTAGGAGCTGTTTATTACTTTGGGCTTAATGCTGTAGAGCAAGATTATAGCGAAGCTGTAAATTGGTATCGTAAGGCAGCGGAGCAGGGTTACGCGGAAGCGCAATTTTACTTAGGGATATGCTATCTTTTTGGAAATGGCATCAAGAAAAACTACGAACAAGGAGTAGAATGGTGTACCAAAGCCGGTGAGCAGGACAACGAATATTTTTATAAGTTAAGCAGTGAATACAAAAGCGGGGTTAGCGATTTTGAAAAAAGTCCTGAAGAAGCCATAAAATGGTGTCGAAAAGCTGCAGAAAAAGGAAATGTAAATGCGCAGTTTGAACTAGGGGAAAGTTATTTAAAAGGAGAAGGTGTCAGAAAAGATATTGACCAGGGTATCATGTGGTGTACAAAAGCAGCGGAGCAAGATGCCAACTTTGCCCTTAAATTAGGAAATTTATATTATGATGGCAAAGGCTCATTTTTTTTCGGAGACGCATATATTGAAATAGACTATACAGAAGCCGTTGACTGGTATCGAAAAGCAGCGGAAGGTGGAGAATTGGATGCTTATTTTGCTTTGGGCAAATGCTATATTGAAGGCAATGGTGTAAAAAAAGACATTAAAAATGGCATAAACTGGTATCGAAAAGCGGCTGAGAAAGACAGTTCTTATGCTACCCGGCTTGCTGGTATATATAAAGAAGGTGATAGAATTGAACAGGATTATGAGGAAGCCTTTTATTGGTACAACATAGCAGCTGAGGACGGAAAGTTGTCTGCTATGTACGAATTGGGATTATTATATCTTCTTGGAAATGGCATTAAGCAGAATTATGATAAAGCCTATAATTTACTGCTCGAAGTGGCAAACGATAGCGGCTGGCATCCGTCTATAGCTGATGCAAAGAAGTTAGTGGATGCGTATAGTAAAAAAGAAAAAATAGCCGAGAAATGGGCGTTTGTAAATACGCAAATGACAAGGGCAAAAAAGATAACCGAAATGGAAGCTTCGACAGATAAAAAACGAGAAATGTTTAAAAAATGTGAAGCAGACATACGTTCTGCGTTGGAAGATTTAAGGGAACTTGTGGGGGAAACTAGCTTTTTGCAAAATACTACCGAAACGGCATTAAATTCCATGTCAATAGATATCAGCATAGCATGGCAGGAAGAAAATGAAATCAATCCTGGTGATTTTATGGCCACTGTATCAAGTTATATTGAAAAAAAGGGAGAAGAAAGCCTCGTTCGCTTATTTGAAGAAAATGAAGAGATTAGAAACGCGTTAAATTCCCTTTCCGATTTGGCAGATAAAATGGGACGCCAATGTCCTGTTTGCGAATATTTTTATAACCCTAAAGAAGGCGATTTAGAGTATGGCATTGAACCTAACACATCTTGGTCGGATATATGCAAAAAATATCAACATTGTCCAAGTTGTGGTATTGCTGAATTAGATGAATTTACACCCGTACACATTTTAGGCTAATAATATTTTCGGATATAGCAAACTGTACCGTATAAACGCTTCGCGGCTTCCTTTCGGGCGTTGGATGCCGATATTGCCGAAACCTGACCAATTGTGATAAGCTTGAGCCGTGCATATTCGACGAGGTTTTCTATGAAGAACGTATCCGTTTTAACCATGATTGTCATCGTGTTTGCATTGCCGGCCGCCATCACTACCGGCGCCCAGACCAATAAGTCCGCCGTCGTTACAACTCCTGAAGGCGCAACGCTGCAGGTGTTGGAAGATCTGGCCTACAAACCGGGAGATCTGACACAGGAACAGTTGACCAGTCCGGTTCGCGGTCTATTTGCGCAGGACTCCATGAACGTGTTCCGCCGTTTCCCACGCGAGAAGACCGAGGAGATGGTCAAGTTCTACACGCAGGCCCTAGCGCTGAGATCGCTCAGCCCCATCCAACTTACATCCTCGCAGCAGATGCTCCTTACCGGCGTCGGCAGCGGGCAGGTGAAATTATCAGCGGGACAGCAAGGCGACCGGAAATACAACCTTGAAGGGGGCTATAAGGCGGGAACCGGCCTCCGCTTCTTTTCGCTGACATATCCCGACGCGGATTCGGTGAAAGATGCCTTTACCGCCGCGAGCTATCCCGCGCCCGAGTTTCACGACCAGGACGATGGCACGAAAGCCGCGTTGGTGGCTGACCCGGCCGGGTTCCAGATCGAGGTAGTCGTCAAACCTGGAGCTAAACCCAATTCGAACGACGGCGTCGGCATCGGAATTAACGTCTCTGACCTGGAGAAAAGCCGCGTCTTCTACCGCGATTTCGTCGGCCTTGACGAACTGCCGCCGGAGACCGACAAACTGCTTGGCATCACCAAATATCCCTACCGCCATAAGGAGACGACGATATATCTCTACAAAATGGGCGACANCCTTCCCGCTGACACGGGGAGCGCGGGTATCCAGTATNTGGTAAGCGACGCGGCGCTGGNGGACGCCAAGGGTAAGGCGCGANGCATAGCAGTGGAGACTCCGCTAAACAAACTGGGCGGTTTCGAGCTGATAACTGTTTGGCTCAACGACCCTGACGGCGTCACTAACTATTTCGCNCAGGTCGGCCGAAGGTAGGATTGCGNCTTACGCCAACCGTGGAGAAGACCGGCTACTACGTGACGCAGGCGAGTTGGTATGGAATAACTACCCAGNTGTCGCGAAAATCGGCTATGCNGGCGCAGGAGCAAAACACGAAATGCAGGAACGAATTAGAAACGAGCTATACTATTTGGTATTACTCAAAATCCGATATATTTTTATACAATCCGGTTTATGGCGAATTAAGTGAAAATCATATAAACAATTTTTATAAATATAAGGATGATAAAGGAGTATACGGACTCGACAATTTAAGAAGCCCTAATCCTCGTCCGAATTTAACCTATGATTACAAAGGCTACAAACCACACCGAAACGGCTGGGCGGTATCAAAAGAAAAGATGGAAGAATTGGATAAAGCCGGATTGCTTCAATTTCCAAAATCATACAGCTAAAAATCAATGGAGTTATTGAAAAGATATAAAATTCCTATCGAGGAAGGATAACCACGTATGCGTTATATCACTGGCATACATGCCTTGAACCTGCCTTGCTCATTGCTGACATGTGGTGATTGGCATTGCTCCGCTTTAAAATGGGAAAATATTACCTTCCGTAACAGCCAGGATAGCTTTTATGGGGATTACGGCATTGAACAATGCTCGGCTGTCCCGGAACATGATGGAATATATGCTGTTGCCAACCATATCCGGGCATTGCTTGACCTACTGGAGATTGGTAATTTCGCCGTAGCACAGGGGATGAACCGGGATTTTATCGGCAACGATGATTATACCGACGAGGTTTTCAAAAAAGTTTCACTTTTAAAGAATTTGCCGCATTGGAGCAATATTGACAATTTCATGGGGCGTGAATACTACGGTAAGTGGTTGGATTACAAAAAACGGGCGGGACTATGACAAACTGGAGAGAACAGCGCGGAGAGGTTGTCGCGGCATTTGTCAAGTATTTGAACGAACAGACCAATAATTTTGTATTAAAAGGCGGAACTGAACCAACGCAATAAACGGTATACGGGTTTACAATATTGACTCGCTTTGTGTGTTAAAAACAAATGCGTATTCCGCACGTGACAAAATTCGTGACCTGTACGACGTTACATTTATCTGCAATAAATATTATGACTCGCTCGCGCCGCAACATTACTCTCGGCTCGGTAAACGTCATGATGCCGGTACAAGCGCGTGAAAAGGCAAGGAACTGGAGGAACACAAAATGAAAAAA
>WRNQ01000130.1 GCA_009776565.1 Synergistaceae bacterium
TAAAGTCTGGCAACGAAGTTCCATGATGCATCGTAGCCGCCGGCCAGAATGAATACTCTGCCGTCAGACGCTATTTCGAGTCCGGAAACACCCCAGGGATTCCCCGTGGCGTCTTTCACGCTTAGAAGCTTACGCGCCGTCCAGTTCCCGGGGTCCACCTCCCACACGTCTCCGCCTTCATTATTTGGCATCATGCCGCCGACGCTTCCGACATACAGTTTGCCATTATGGAGCACAAGAGATGTAGAGTTCATAGCGGCGTCCGTTCCGTCCTGCAGTACCAGCTCGCGTTGCTTAACAAGGGCCGCGTTAAATTCTACAACTTTGCTTGGATGATAATCCTGAGTAAAATCGGGGTTATTGTCCGCGATGGATACCAAGGCGTACACCCTGTCTCCATAGGCCGTTAAGCCCTCGTAATGTTCGAGAGGCGCACCCGCCGCCACCCCGCTCCACGTAATTAACGCCAAAACCGTCAAAGCAAAAAATCTCCAATTTCTCAATCAACACAACTCCTTTTCATATTTTTGCATGTGAACCTATTTAAAAAAACCTTTTGCGCCTTAATTTCAAACAAAACCGGAACAAGACAAACCAAAGCGCCTGGCCACCACAAGCCCATCTTTTAAACCTGTTTGCCCATCACAAAACAAAATGCCCAATGATTTGGTACTCATTGCGGACCTCTTAAAACTTTAGTCATTTGCGCGATATGAAAAGGAAAGTCTTTTAAAAGGATTAAAAAAAGACTCATTACGCCCACGCGCAATAAGACGCACTGCACATTTTCGGTCGGTCTCCTGACTACCGTTCATCTTACTTCCGCGTCTTCCCATCCTTTTTGAACAGTGACTGATGCGGTTTCATCCCGGCTACAGTGGCGGGGCCGTTCTGGAATTTGACCAGATTCCCAAAACCGAAACTTTTATTATTCATTCAATGAAATTATACCACTTAATAACCGATAGCTCCGATAATTCTTTTGGTCAATTGAAGAAATACCAACTATTTCATTTTTTATGCTTTACTTTTTTGACAATTTATTTTAAAATCCAATATAGAAGCACAGGGCGGATTTTTTGAGAGTGGGAAGAGAGAAGCCCACTCTCTTTATTTTAATGAAGTTACTTGGAGGAACCAAGGACATGAGACCTAACAAGTCCAAACTAAAACGTAAACCCGGAAAAAATCCTGTTAGTCATTCCGTTAAATTATCTGTTGAAGCGGCTATTAGAAAAATAATTGAGGAATTGGGATATGAATGCGTGCAGGTTTTATTTGTAAGGGAATCCGAAAAACTTATACTTAGAATACTGTTTGATTCAATGGGTGGAATTAATATAAGGGATTGCGAAATAGTTTCGAGAAAAGTCAGCCGTATGCTTGACGAAGAATTTGATGAGAAAATCCCGGAACGATACACATTGGAAACCAGTTCTCCGGGCATTGAACGCCCATTGTTATCGGTTGCAGATTACGCGCGGTTTTCGGGGCAAAGTGCGCGTTTGCGCATGGGTCCAAAAAAGTCCATAACCGGCAGAATTATTGGCATGGACGAAGGGGGCGAAAGCGTAGTAATAGAATGTGATGGAACTGAGCAGAAAATTCCTTTTGCGGATATAGCCCGGGCAAATCTCGTTTGGGATCCTGAAAAAAGCGAAACAAATAAGAAGGGAGATTTTTGATATGCAGCTTGGACGCGACTTTGCGCGTGTAGTGACTCAATTAACCAAAGAGAGGGGGATTCCGCTTGAACTGATTCGTTCAAGCTTTGAAGCTGCCTTGATTTCTGCATATAAAAAATATCGGGGAGGAGAACAGGAAGCGGAGATTGTAGTTGATGTTGAAAATGGTTCAATATCAGTCTTTGAAACGCGTAAAGTTGTAAAAACAGTTACTGATCCTGATTTGGAAATAACGGCGAGTGAAGCCGTAAAAGCCGGAGTGACTCCCAAACCGAAACTTGGAGATTCGGTCAAGATATCCAAAAATCCCGAAGATTTTGGACGGATAGCCGCTCAAACAGCTCGTCAGGTTATTATCCAGCGTTTGAAAGATGCGGAAAGACAAATAGTCTTTGAAGAGTTTGCGAATCGTATCGGTGAAATGGTATCTGGTATTATTGTTAAATCAGAAAATGATCACGTTGTAGTGCGCTTGAGCGAACGCTCCGAAGGAATCCTGCCGCGTGAAGAGAGGATAGCCAGAGAAAAATATATAGTAGGGACAAGAATGAAGTTTTTCCTCCTGGATGTAAGGCAGACGACTAAAGGTCCAAAGATTATAGTATCGCGTACCCATCCCGGGCTGCTCCGGAAAATGCTTGAACTTGAAGTTCCGGAAATAAAGGACGGAATAATTGAGATAAAGAATATAGTTCGCGAAGATGAAGGAAGAGCAAAAGTTGCCGTTTACTCTCTTGACCCAAACGTTGACCCTGTCGGCGCTTGCGTTGGGAATCAAGGCGCAAGGATCAAAGGTATAAGCAAAGAATTGATGGGAGAGAAAATTGATGTTATAGTCTGGAGTAACGATCCCCTTGTTTATATAAGGAACTCGCTTTCTCCGGCTAAGATTTCAAAGATAGATCCTGCGCTTGATCAGGACAAGGCAGTTTTAGTGCTTGTTCATCCCGATCAGCTTTCGCTGACCATTGGAAAAGCAGGGCAAAACGTGCGGCTTGCCGCCAGGCTGACAGGTTGGAAAATAGATATCAGCGCGGTTGAAATTGATAGAATGCCGACATTGCAAGATATTTTTCATGATATAAATATCGCGGATGACGCGGCTAAATGAAAAACAGACCTCGCACTTGTCTGGGCTGCCGCGCAAAATCGGATAAAAAATCACTTTTGAGGGTTGTTAGGATAATCAATTGTGATGGCGCAAAAATAATAAAATTTGACCCGGAAGCTAAGCTTCAGGGCAGAGGCGCTTGGGTATGCAGAAAAAGGGAATGCATTGAGAAAGTGAAGAAAAATCACGCATTTGAAAGAGTTTTAAAAGCAAATATAGTAGAAAGTATTTATGAGGAATTGTCATGCACAATATAGAAAAAACTCTTTCGCTTTTAGGTATGGCTCGGCGCGCCGGGGTGCTCATAATTGGTCAGGATAGTGTAAAATCAAGATTGTCCCGCAGAGATGAGTTGTTTTTAATGTTTCCCGAGGATGCTCCGCATATATCCCGGAAAACGTTTACATCATTAACTGTAAACACGCATAATTATGCAGTGTTAGAGGGTATTCCGGCAGAAGAGCTTGCTCATGCAATCGGCGTAGGAAATGCTGTGGTCGTTGCATTGCCTGAACAAAGTGGTTTTGTAACAAGCATTAAAAGTAATCTAAATCATTTGGGCGGTATTGAAGGGAGCGTTACCATTGAGCAAAGTGAGAATATACGAACTTGCAAAAATATTGGAATTAAACAACAAGGAGATGATGAAAATCCTCTCTGAACTTGATTTTAAAGTAAAATCACACATGAGCTCTTTGGACGACGAAGTAGTTGAAATTGTGAAGAAAAAAATTTTTAAAAAGGACGCCGTTGATACTCAGAAAAAAACTAAACCGGAAAGTAAAAAGTTTATCGAAGCATCAACGGATAAAACGAGTATTATTGCTCCTGTTTCTCCGTTAACTCCCGAACATGTTACGCCTCCGGTTAAAAGAGTTAAAAGAATAAAACCTTCGCCTTCAATACGGGATGTAGCCGATGCAATCGGTATATCGGCAGCCGAAGCAGTAAAAACGCTTATTTCCAAAGGCTTGATGTTAGCGGCTACGGCGCCTGCCGATGATAAGGTTCTTGATATTTTTTCTGAGAAGTATAATGTGCATTTTGAAAAAGAAATTGTGATTGAGCCGCGCAAAGAGATTACTCCCCAACCTAAACGCCCGGATAAGAAAAAACATCAGCCAAAGGGCGCGCTTTTACCGCGAGCGCCGGTTGTTGCCGTTATGGGGCATGTTGACCACGGTAAAACTACNTTGCTTGATAGTATCCGGAATACCAGCGTTACAACACGGGAAGCGGGCGGAATAACTCAATATATCGGAGCTTCGGTGGCAAGGCATGACGGCAAGAAAATAGTTTTCCTGGATACACCGGGACATGAGGCTTTCACAGCGATGCGGGCCCGGGGAGCTCAGGCTACAGATGTAGTTGTCCTCGTAGTTGCGGCGGATGATGGGATAATGCCTCAGACAAGGGAAGCTATTGCACATGTTAAGGCGGCTGGAGTCCCGATAGTGGTTGCCGTGAATAAGGTTGATAAACCAACCGCAAGACCCGACAGGGTACGGCAGCAGCTTTCTGACGTCGGGCTTGTGCCTGAAGAATGGGGCGGAGATGTGATAATGGTTGATGTTTCGGCTAAATTTGGCGATGGCTTGCCTAATTTGCTTGAAATGCTGCTTCTTGTCGCTGAAATGCAAGATCTTAAGGCGGACCCCACTGCGGCGCCTTCGGGAGTTGTCATTGAAGCTGAACTGGATAAAGGAAAAGGTCCTGTCGCTACTGTTATCGTGCAAAATGGGACATTACACCGCGGAGATGTGGTTTTATTTGACAGTACATGGGGAAAAATCCGCGCTCTCGTGGACGCTTCCGGTAAACCTACAGATAAAGCGGGTCCAAGCACTCCGGTTGAAATACTGGGGCTTACCGCTGTTCCTAAACCCGGCGAAAAGTTTACAACGGCTGAGAATGAACGCGAAGCTCGTGAAATGCTTACAAAAAAACAACAGGAATTAAGTATGCAAAATGTAAATCGCAAAGCTTCCCTTGAAGGGATATTTTCACAACTGAAAGAAGGAGAAACGCCGCATCTTAACCTGGTAATAAAATGTGACGT
>WRNQ01000131.1 GCA_009776565.1 Synergistaceae bacterium
ATCGGGTCTTTGCATTTTTCAATTATTGCGTAATTATGCGACCAACCTATTTCTCCCACTAATGGCGGGAGATTTGATTTTTGCATTTCTCCCACTGACGGTGGGAGAATTACGTTTTTGTTTTCTGCAACCATCGGTTGCAGATTTGGCATTTCCGAATATTCAAGATAAAAAGTTCTCATTCGCCAAAGATTGGTAGTCGAAAAGCCTCTAACGCCTGGAAATTCTTTTTGAAGTTCCTTTGATAATATTTCCACGACGGATTTACCCCAACCCTGTTCGCTCTGCTTTCGATTTATTTCTTCTCCGATTTCCCAATAAAGAAGCATCAATTCGGAATTGACCTTTTTCAGCGCTTCGTACTGACGGCGATAAATAAGGTCTTTGATTTCTTTTATGAATGAGCCGTATACCGTTAATTCGTTATCCATTGTTTGCTTCCTCATTTTTAGTTTTAGTGGCGGGTTTGCGCCCGTTTCTCGCTCGTCCGTCAGCAGGTTTTTGTGTGCCTTTTGGAATGAGCCAGCCACGCTTTAACCTGAGTGCGCCCTCAATTTGACCATTAGCACATAAAACTTGAACTCGCCTATCGGTAATTCCCCATGCTTCTGCGGCTTCTTGCGCCGTTATCCAGTTAAACTCCATCACAGTACCTCACGGAAATCAGTTCGTCTTTAGCATTATATATCGAATATCCGAATAATTCAAGAGGAAAATGAAATATTTTCGGCTGAAAAAAGACAGGACTCAGGCTCATCAAACCCTTGTCCTGTCTTGATTCTTATGGTTGTTATGTCTCTTAACAAAAACTGCGCTGCCGAAAAGTTCTCGGTTCTTTCCAGCCTTGATTGAAAACGGCGCAATGTTTATCAGCTGGATATTGGAATCACGACAAAACGTTTACGTTAAAGCTATGAATTTTAACTAACTCTAGAAAGAACCAATTGTGCCTTGATAATATATCAAAAAAGGAATATTATAAATAAGGAGATATGCTCATGTTTGAAGTAGATTATTATGAGCTTCCAAGCGGCGAAAAACCCGTTGAAACTTTCCTTGACAGCCTTGATTTGAAAATGCGGGTCAAAGCGTTGGGGAGTATTGATATTCTCGCGGAGTTTGGCAATAAGCTACGGGAACCGTATTCAAAGGCAATAGGCAAAGGCTTGTATGAGTTGCGTATCAAGTTCGCAGGGGATATAACGCAGATATTTTACTTTTTCATTGTTGATAATAGGATTATCCTTACGAACGGATTTATAAAAAAGACACAAAAGACGCCGCCAAGTGAAATTGCGCTTGCACGGAAATACAAAGCCGACTATGAGGGGAGGCAAAAGAAATGAGCGATTATAAAAAGCATTTGGATAAACAGCTTAAAAACCCGGAGTTTGCGGCAGAATGGGAACGCCAGCGCCCGGAGCGCGAATATATCAAGGCGATTATCGCCGCACGTTTGGAGCAGAACCTAACGCAAAAGGAATTATCCGAAAGAACGGGTATCCGGCAATCGAACATCAGCCGGATAGAAAATGGGAACAGCAGCCCTACCGTCGCCACTTTACAACAGATAGCGGATGGCATGGGCAAAACGCTTCATATTGAGTTTAGATAGGATAGGCAAGATATGACTGTGACAGACAAAGATATATTTGCTTTTATAGGTTTAATGCTGCCAGACATGAAAGAAAACGCGGTCAGAGGGCTTGAATTTTTGCGCGGCATGGCGATAGTCGACTAGCCGACTTTAAGGCGCAGCAATTTGAAGCGGCAAAACTGCTGAATATGTTTGACGATGATATTTTAAGCTCCTCCATCACGAGCATTTGCCTTGCCTCATTCTGATCAAGGCTTGAGCAGCGAATATATCCATATTCAGCCATTTCATTAATTCCTTTCAATCTGTTGATAATTGGACAGTATGGTAGAATAATTGCGTTTTTTTTGCTCCGACTGGCTCATGGGTAGAAGTTACTCTTACAAAGTAGAACTATGGTTTTCAATTTACCTTTTTGGATGTCAACTTGACCCATGTGAAATTTGGATTGTCTAGGAAGAAAGCCTGTGTTATAATCGTTAAGCATGGCGTAGCTTGGCAGCACAGATAGGTTGCTATATTTATATAACAGGAGTTCTTTATGACAGAACACGATTGTTACAACTCTTTATTGGTGCTAAAGCTGATTGCGAATTTTGAGAATCGAGGTTTTGAAGGCTATTATTGTGAAACTAAGAAAGACGCGCTTAATAAAGCTCTTGAAATTATACCCGAAAACGCTTTGATTTCTTATGGAGGTTCTGCGACTCTGTATGATATAAAAATATGAGAAGCGTTGAATAATGAAAAATACCGTTTATTAGACCCAAATGCGGTTACCGGTTCTTTTGAGATGGACAAAATCGCACATCAGGCGTTGAGCGCGGATTATTTTCTTATGAGTTCAAACGCGATAACCGAACAAGGAGAGCTTGTAAACGCGGATGGATATGGCAACAGGGTGTCCGCGCTAATATTTGGCCCGAAAAATGTAATTGTGATAGCAGGTATGAATAGAGTGACGCCTGATATAGAAACGGCATTAACGCGCGTAAAAAAATTCGCTGCATGAATAATTTTGTTGAAATTCAAAAAGGACTACCCAGACTTCGACACCCATGACAATGCTGCAAAAGAGGCAGTAACCCAGCTTGTAATAACAAGTGGTTCAACCGTGAAAGGGCATATTAAAATTATCCTTGTTGGCGAGAGTCTAGGGTTTTAGTTATAGCGTAAGACAGAATTAGAAAGTTGGTATGGAATGGAAACATCTGGAGGCAATCGTGATATTATATATGAAATTGATGGGCTACTCTTTGTTTGGGATAAATTAAAGGCAGAGAGTAACCAAGCAAAACACGGCATATCATTTGAAGAAGCGGCATCTGTTTTTACTATTGACGGAGCGGAAGAGTTTGAAGATGAAGAGCATTCTGATGTTGAAGACAGATTGATCGTCATAGGGTTAAGCCGTGAATTAAGGGTTCTTACGGTAGTTCATTGTTGGCGTGAAAACGATACAATTATTCGTATCATATCGGCGAGAAAAGCTACACGTTTAGAACAACAATTGTGGAAGAGGTGATAACATGAAAGTTGAATATGACCTAAGCACGATGAAACGTAAAGGGCATCCGCTCCGCAATAAAGTATCGCAGGGTGAAATAAAGTTAATAAATCCGCTGGACATACCTGATAGAGAATCCAAATTAGCAAAACTTACACCTGAAGAGCGAGAATTGGTCAATGAGTTGCTTGAGAAATATTTCACAACACGAAGCGAGGAGTAAGCCAACAGTTAAAATCGTATTGATCAACACAGCAGTATAAGCATTTCTCATACGACACGAAAAAACACCGTATCCGTGATAACCGAAACTATCTGACACGGCATGGCGGGTAGGCCATAAAAGCCTACCCGCCATGCGCCGAATTATAAATCTATGTCCTGAGACCTCTGCATTGCCCGTTCCAGCGTTTCCTCATGGATGATTCTCTCCGCGCCGTTCTTGATAATCTCCGTCATGCGTATTTTGTCTTGCAGGCCATAGAATTTCTCAGCAAGCAAATACCTGAGAGCGTTGAGTTTTTCCTGCTCCTGTTTCCATTCCCCGACCGGGATTTTAGTCCTGCCGTTCAGCACATCCTTGATGTACTTGTTGGCGGCTTCGTAGGCTTGTATTTCCTCAAAGTGCCTGTCATAGAATGCGTCGCCTTTTTTCCCACTCAGCTTGCGATATTTTTCGGGCTTTAGCCTGACGGATTTCCTTGTTTATGTCGGCAACTTCCCGGTTGATATTGCCCCTGTCTGTGGCGATTCCCTTGCGCTCCATCTGCGAAGCCGCCGCGCGCAAATGCACGCCGGGCAGCTTGTCGATTCCCTGCCGCTCATAGCTTTTATACTGCGTCCCGTTCTGTTTTTTTTGCACTAACCTGATTGCCCGCTGCCTAAATAGTGTTGATGTTACTGGGTTTGTGGTTGTTTGTATAATTCACTTGCCCTAAAAGCCAGGGAATGAAGCAGGACATACCTAAATAGTTGTAAGTAAAAATCAATCATATTTGGGGTTTGTGTATATCGGGGAAACCATGTAATTGCATGGGAAAACGGCAAACAACGAGAATGTCGAATCGTGGACAAGCCCGTTGTTTATGCTTCGGGTCAACGTGGATCGAAATCGTAGCGTAAAGCAGATAGTCTGACTTATCGCGGGTGTATTCACTGTAGTCCGGAAACGGGAAAATGCTTAAACTATACGGTTGCCGTTATCATCGAAATGATCTCTCAAAGCCTTTTCAACAAAAATGATTGGAATAACAAGAAAAACGCATTGCATAATGACAAGCGCAGCTGCGAACCAGCCAATGACGTCGATTTCTCTTCCTAAAACTAAGAACATCAAGCCAACAGAAAGCGGCAACATAACCCATCCGATGACGCTCCACAATTTTCCGCAATAATTATGCGCGAACATCCAAGTATTTTTATTCTTCATTGACATAGATGTTCTATACCCAATTACACTGTTAATCTCTTTCGGGCCGCCTTTAGTAAAATATATGCCGCCTCCAATCATTGTAAATGGAACCAGCGAACTCATAATCAGTATTAAAATGTAGAATCCCATTGTCCACATTCCTCCTGATAATATAAATTAAGCCATAGTATATCACTAAAACACGGCAACATCAACGATAAACTGTCTGGCGCTTCGGGCGCTTTCGGGCGTCTTCGGGCGCCCACTGCGGAGCCCACTGCAGAGCCCACTGCGGCGCCCACCGCGCCCACCGGCCCACCGGCCCACCGGCGCCCACCA
>WRNQ01000132.1 GCA_009776565.1 Synergistaceae bacterium
CTGAACGATCAGGACCGTCTGGAGAGAACCGAAAAGCAACTGAGCACATATAGATTTGTTGAGAGTTATTTTTATGACGACGCGGGGAACACCCTGGGGCGAATGCCCGAAATGTACTCAAACAGCGCCTCGCAAAGTGGCTCCATTTCAGCGGGTTTTATTGAAAACCAATACGGGATGGAGGATTTAACCCCGGGAGTATACGCGTATAACGAGAGGAATCAGCTCGTGGCGGCGTCAATTAGGGACAATGAGGCGGCGAACACCTACAACGCCGACGGCTACCGGGCGTCAAAGACGTCTGAAGGCGTCACGACATACTATACCTACGAATACGATAAGGTTATAAAGGAGAGCTATTCAAACGGCGGCGCGGCATACAACACATACGGCGCCAATCTGATATCACGCGAAGCCGGCGGGCAGAAAGTATACTACCTGTATAACGGCCATGGCGACGTCACAGCGCTGTTATCGTCAACGGGGACAGTACTGGCGGGTTATTACTACGACGCCTTTGGTAATATAACTGAGCAAAACGGTGCTATTAGCAACCCATACCGCTATGCTGGCTACATATATGACGAGGATTCCAAGCTGTATAACCTGAACGCCCGTTTCTACGACGCAAAAATAGCCCGCTTCATGCAGGAGGACACGTACCTGGGCAATCGCCGCGACCCGTTGAGCCTGAATCTTTATACGTATTGCGTAAACAACCCGCTCAGATACCATGACCCAAATGGTCATGCATCTGTACCGGTTACGACGTCTGCAGGGAAGACGGTATATATTAAAGATACCGATGTTGGCGCTTATGTTATGAATGGCAAAAGTGGCTCTGCCGCTGTTATTCAGCCTGGGCAAACAGCCAATACCGTCAACTTTAAAGGAGACGTCATAAACCTCGGAATTATTGGCACGGAAAACATAGGCGACAACACCTTTTACAACTATGGTAAAACAACAACGGTGAACGTAGATAACGGCACGATAAACAACTATAACTATGTTGGTACTGTAAACACTGATGGTAACGCAACAATTAACAACAATACTTCTGGTAGAATAGATACAATAAACGCTGGAAATATTACGAGCAGTAATAGCGTAAATGTTAATAACAGTGGAAGTATAGGGGGTATATACAGCGATGGGCTCAACAATAATCTTACAGTATACAATACTGGCGGAACGATAGAGCTTATAGAAAGTGGAAACAGTAATCTTCTCGTTGTTAAAGATGGTGGCGTCATAAATCATGTAATCGCATACAGTGATAATGATAATGATAGTGATAGTGAAAAAATGATCTCAGTCAGGTATAACAGCTATGCGCCAGGAGCATCAATACTGTCAATATCATCTGATCGCGACACTGCTCAATCACGAGCATATGAAGCGTTAAGAGTAGCTGGAGCAAGTAAGAGTACGGCGTGCATTGTTAAGTCAGGCAATTTGTTCGACTATACTGGTATTAATCCATTTTATGACAATCATGTGGGAAGAGGACGAGTGATACCAGGGATTGTTTACGCGATTGCGTCAACTGATTCCGAACGATTGTCAACTGACCAGCAAGAGGCAAACGCTAATTATATCTACAAGTATTTACTAAGGGAAGGTTGGACTACAGAGGCAATATGTGGATTACTTGGGAATATTCAGCACGAGAGTTGGCTTAATCCGGGTGTATGGTATGAGAAAAATGAAACAAAACTTGCGTATGGTCTGGTTCAATGGAACCCAACGTCAAAATTCTTAGACTGGGCAGGATTAAATGATGCAAATGCTGACAGAATTGCTAATAGTTATCCTAAAAGTCTCGTAAATCTACAATTAGAGTTTTTGATAGAGTCTTGCCAACCTGTCCAAGGGACCGAATGGCTCCAAGGCAGTGCAGTGTCGCGTTATCATTCTCCATACAGGATGTCGTTTGATGATTTTATTACATCTACAAACAATCCAGGGGACTTGGCCAAGGTGTTCCATGGACATTATGAAAGATCCGGAGACAGCTTGGATTATATACAAAACACAAGAGCAAAGTATGCTGGTGATTGGTACACATACTTTACTCAACAGAAGTAGTTATAGAAAGGGGAGATTCATTTGGTTACATTACGCTTCTACATTATATCAGGAATATACTTAATTATAATTTGTCTTGGCTTAATAAGTTGTGACATTCGTTCTGATGAAGACTATGCACAAGCACCAGAGGTAACTAGTATATCACTTCCGCCGAATGAGGTTTTCCCACAGGTTGAAGATGAATCCTATTTTATAAACGGCACTTTTGATTCAATTGATTATAGTCAATATCTTATGAAGAATTGGGTGGCGGACGACTGGGGTGGCGGAGTATATATTTATCCTTTGTCTTTTTTCATTACTGGAATTGAAAACAGCGCAATTAGAGGCAAATTTAGAACAAGAGCAGTTGCTGTGCCAGATTTTTACTACTACAGATTTGATACCTGGCTTGGTGATTTAGCTGGAGTGGTTAATAATAATATAGCTGAGTGCTCGTTTAGTAATGAACTAGGAGACAAGGGAATAATAACACTGTTGTTTGAGGGAGATGATAGAATAGTGGCAACATTAGATTATGAAGAAGTGGAATTTATGAAAAAAGAAGATTACTATAACGACCTTCGTAGAATCTACGCAAGAGACCCAGAATTTTATAACAGGCTTTTGCCAATGGATGGAACTTATGTATTCAGACCTTATAACATTACGGATGTAGAACATAGAATTGATCCATGTAAAACGCGTCTATTCGTAATTGATTTGGATTCTTGGGGAACTGTAAGTTTTATTACAGTAGTGTCAAGTGATAATAAGCCAACCCCATTCGCTTATTTGACAAATGATTATGGAGATATTCTTTATGAGTTTAGCGCGCCTTTTCAAACAGGCACCGAGCTTATTGATATAGTTGTTGAGGATATGAACGGGGATGGGCTAAAAGACATAATGATTATAACTGACTATGATGAAGTCACCTGGTATTTTTACCAAATGGACAACGGATTATTTTATGATGGCAGGCTTCTCCAACAAACTGACGCTCATAACATAACAACAGTAAACACCCGGGATTTGTATGAAAATTTAACATGACAAAGCATGGCGTGACAAATTGTAATGACCACTGATCGCCCTATAGCAGTTGAAACGAATACGTATAGCGAAATAGGCAATTTACTGACAACCAAAGACGGCTTGAGCAGAACTACCACTTTTACGTATGTCGATTAGGGACGAATGACGAGCAAGAAAACGCTTTAAACCAAGTAAAGCTATACACCTTCAACAAGCTTGGGCGCAAAACTCTGGAATCAGCAGGAGGCGCTGTTACAAGCTATTCATACGACAATACCGGCAACCTGCTTCAGACAGGAGAGGACTGATTCCGGTCAAAGCGTACAGACTGTCTATAGCCTGAACGATCAGAACCGTCTGGAGAGTACCGAAAAGCAACTGAACACATATAGATTTGTTGAAAGTTATTTTTATGACGACGCTGGGAACACCCTGGGGCGAATGCCCGAAATGTACTCAAACAGCGCCTCGCAAAGCGGCTCTATTTCAGCTGGTTTCATTGAAACCCAATACAGGAGTGATAACAGTCTTTGTGTTAATAATTATGGCGGCAGTATTGGACTAATAAACAGTGGAAATAGGCAACATTTTGGTTAATAAGCTTGGCGGCAATATAGGTCTTATAAGCGCTACAGTGTAAATAGCAGCGATATGTACTCAGCCAGGTATAAGGCTATGAACCGTAGTCGTCGATATTGTTGATTTCATCTGATATATGTATTGCTCAATCGCGTGCTTCAAATGCAATATTGCATCGGGAGGAAATAAAAGTACAGCAAGCATCGTCGGTAATGAACGGGGAAATATACGCAATAACAACTGGCAGTTCAGTTGTGGACGTCTTCAACCCTTTAACAAAAACCTGGCGTGTGGTTGCTTCGCGCCCAAATACTGTGAGTATAAACGGTATGAAAGGAATGGACGGCAAACTATACCTTTTTGGCTCTGACGGCGTCGTTTATTGTTATGACCCCGTGCAAAACTCCTGGATTTCAAACAATATCAGGTACGCTCCACAGTTTGTTGTCCCCGCCTATCAGGATTTCTATTTTTTATACACAAATTATTATTATGAGTTTAAGAATATTGAAAGATATTCACCGGCGGATAATACTGTAACGAACTACAACAGCTTCTTGCATGGGTATGACTCTTTTTATCAGGTATGCGATTTTAATAACAAAGCGTATATTTTTGCAGGCCAGGGCTATACAAGCGGGGCGGAAATCCTTATTGAATACATGCCTTCTATTAGCCCTGGGCCCGCAAAGCATCCCCACAGTTTGTGAATGCGAATATGGCAAGCGCCCTTGTGGGCGCTAGCATATACCTGGCGGGCGGAACTGGTTATGAAAACATTTATGCTGCTCATAAGTATATGAATGAGCTTTATGAATATAATACCCAGATAGATATATGGACTCAAAAATCACCCATGCCCTTAGCGGCATCAATGTCAACAACAAGATAAGCACAATTACTGAATCCGGAACAAACCGCGTTGTAAAATACTTCTATGACTCATTAGGACGCTTGAACCAGGTGACTGACCCTGAAGGCGGCAACAGTTATTACGGCTATGATTCGGCTGTCGCGGACGCCTTTCTCTCTCAGGTTATAAATAATGGCAACCTGGTAGTAGAGCAATTCTGGTACCATATACAGCAGGGAAGCGACAGAAAAAGAATCCAAAAGATCCAATGGCCAACGGGGAACGAAGAAACATATACTTATG
>WRNQ01000133.1 GCA_009776565.1 Synergistaceae bacterium
ATTTTTGCTCCCCTCGCTCGGCGTAGGTCAAACTACGCAGTCGCGCCTCTGTCGCAAAAGCCGCCTCGCCTACGTTCAATTTTGATTCGTTAGAACGTATGCATCGTTATTTTTGCTCCCCTCGCTCGGCGTAGGTCAAACTACGCAGTCGCGCCTCTGTCGCAAAAGCCGCCTCGCCTACGTTCAATTTTGATTCGTTAGAACGTATGGTTATTTTTGCTCCCCTCGCGTAGGACGGAGGCGCCATCAAACCACAAGGGCAGGCGCGCTCCCCTTGCATGAAACAGACGCTGCACGACGCAGGTATAATATAACTTTCACTTAGCTCTTATCCTTTGCCTCATTTCCCGCGCCGCTGTTGAGCCCGGGACAGCTTTTCCTTCAGCGATATTCTTGTTTGCAATGTATTCGATTACTTCTTTATCAATTTCTTTGATTTTTATCTCTACCATAATTTCAATTAATAAGCGTAATAAAATTAAAACAAACGCAATACAAACAAAGCCAATTATGATATTAAGAAATAATCCTTCTATATTGCTGTGTTTGTAGATATATACAAGGACGAACCCCTCAATAATCACAACAGTAGTTAGTATATGCGGAACATAGCACCTCCATGACACACTATAATGAGGAGCTCCGTCGCTACTACGCTTATTAATGGCATCTTTTTTTTGAGCCGTTCCAATAGTGTGCATGGTAGACAATTTAACTCCTCCTTTCGACATATATGTGTATCTAAGTTAATGTGTAAGGAATATAAACATACTAAACGCTAAGCTTGTGTTTTGTTTTAATTCAAATCTCCTTTAATTATAACAATTCCAAGGAATCCATGTCGCCGTGCATTGCACGCGCTCTCTTTGCGTCAGATTTTGAAAGCAATCTATCCTTTATCTCATCACTACAATAAATTTCATCTGCAAAATGGTTTTCGATAAGAATATACTTAATAAGGTTATCTTCCTTCTCCGCTGCTTTTTTATTGTTTGAAATATTAAAAGCTATACGCACGGCAATGTACATGATACAAATAAAACCATATACCCACAAAGGTACCCACAGTATTCGCATACTATAGTCGAAAACAAACAGCAACACGATAATCGCGGCGATGTAAAAATACTGAAAAGTGTAATCCCTCCACGACCAGCTCTTGCGAAAAATCGCGTCTGTCCTTCTGTTTTCTGCTACAATTCTATCAATACTCTTCGGAAAAAGGCGCATCATAATCCCCTCTCTTTATGTATTCATGCTTTCCTGATGTTAAACCGAAAAACTCTGATTAAGCATATAGAATGCAGTTTGTGGATGGATTAATCATCCAATATCCTGCCGGTATCAATCGTTTGTTGTTTCATCTGCTGGCGCAACCGGTTTACTTCTGATATAAGACTGTATTTTGTCTCGCAACTCATATGGACGAGATAATCCATGAGCTACTATCTCGTAACTTTCAGTCCCGGCGGAAGCTATATAAAGGTCTCCAATACTGACAAGACGCTGCCATAAATTCTGATTCACCAGTATTGTCCGTATCTGAACTATATCAATTTCCGTGGACTTTCTGTTGAGAATACCGTCTTCCATTACTACTTCATCTTCTTTTAAAGTAAAACGCTCATTAAACATATCAATAACGATTTCAATAGCAATTGACAGAATATAAACAGCGCCGACTATTGATACAAGTTTTCTCCATCCCGCATTTAAGTCAACAAAAGCAACAACAGCCACTATCACAACCATCGCAAAAGTAAGCAGATATTGATAAATGTAACTCTTCCATGCAGTGTTATTTTTATATTTGTCAAGCACAATTCTAATAGCGATGGAAATAATGCTCAATATGCCAGCTATATAAATAAAATCTCTCCATCTCGCTCTGAAATTACTGAAGGCAACAACAAACACTATCGCTAACATTAAAAGAACAAGCAAATACTGCAAAATATAATTCTTCCACGATGGACGAAAAACAAACGCTTTGTCGTTCTGTTCCATTATTAATCCTCCTTTTTGATGTCTGCGCCCCTTTGTCTGTAAGTTGAAGGCGTCTGCCCGCTTTTATATAATGCGAGCTGTCGTTTGTATTCTATTGATTAAATGTAATTGTCTTAAAGTATTAATTTGATTGGTACATCCTGTCACAAGTCAAAAGATTGTAACAACATTAAAATTCAATGGTTTAAAAGTTGCCTATACAATAATACAATCGGCTGTTTATTATCAAGTATTAATGCAATTGTATAAAAAGCAGAAAGCATAATTGTAACTTTTCAGAAGCTAGAGAACCAAATATCTTCTTCTGTCCTTATTTCCAATTCAATCTTATGCATGATGCGTGTTCTGACGCGTTAATATGGATACCCTCCGGACCGACGTGTTGCTCACCTCCAATAAAGGGACGACTCTTCCTTGAGTTGCTAAATCCTTTGTTATTATTTCATAAATTTAAGAACCATTATATTATCTTATCATTTTTTTTTTATAAAGTCTCAGTAAATTTTTATCCTAATATATTTTTAGTATCGCCTTTACGAGCATGTCGAGAGCTTCTCCTCTGGTAATTTTTTCAGGTAAAACAAATCCTCCGGGCGCCTTACTGAGCAACTGTTTTCTATCTTTTTCAGTAATTAGCCGGTCTATCCCGAACGTTCCCAAAGGAGGTCCCTTTATCAGCGTGACGCCGAGGCGGCGGTTATCAGAGTCGCTCTTGTTATATGAAGGGTTATGCGGATAAGAAAGAGGTTCAAGCAATGTATGTATTGAGGCTATTTGGGTTGCCGCGTTATACTTGTGTCCATGCGGAACATCGCGATATTTAGCAAGGGATAAGTTCACTCCCGCTTTCAAAAGTTCCCATTGAACTTTTATTGCCGGAACATTGCGCGGTTGAATATTTTCTCTTGACGCAATTGCGGCAAGCGCCCCCGCAGCCTGCCCTGTCATCATACATATCGGCTGGAGGCGCAACGCCCCGGCAGCAAGTCTGGACATGGAAAGATTTTTCTCGGCAGCTATAAAACCATCTATACCAACCGGAACAAAGATGCTCAGCGGAACTTGAAAATTTGCCCTGGGGCGATTGTTTTCGATAGAGGCCGCGGATTCGTTAAGCGAGAGCTCAAAGTCTCCCGCTTCTCCGGAGTTATGAAGGTCAAGATTATAACGACCAACAGCTATGGCATCGCGAAATTCAAGATTAGTCCTTCCGTCACGGTAGCTTAGCGAGTTTTTTAACAACATTTGAGAGGTGAGAGTAACTTCACCCAGAATTCTTCTGGATTCCCTCACATATGGGATTACAGGCATACGGCGGACAATTTCGTGCCACTCGGGCGGAACAAAGTCGCGTACTATATCCAAAGCCTCGTTGGAATAGTATTCGTCGTCCGCAACTGACCAATTCTTCCCCGCTCCCCCAAGTTCATGCTGAATATAATAAATAAAATTGAGCGTTTTTATGAGTGCGCGGCGGTTTACCGTCCTGCGCAAATCAATCTCGTCCAAGTATCTAACTGGTAGACCGGAACGCCCTTTATCCCAGCCGATACGCCCGGGATAATCGTTTCCAAAGTTTACTCCTGACTTTGTTATCTTTTTCCAATTTGCTTTGCTTCCGTCATAAAACCCGGGAAGCGATGAATCCGGCATGGCGCGGTAAGCGTTATGCGTCGTCAGATTTTGAGGTATCCTCCATGGATTGTCCCCGCCTGTAGTTGTAAGATATCGGGAATAATTCCTCTTATGTTCCTCCATGTAATTCGATAGATACGACTTTGCTTTCAGCTGTTCGGGGACACCGTTTGGGTAATGCTTAATAACAGCGGTCCAATTGATATCCTGGATCATAGCTTCCGAGTTTATGTCTGGGGAGACAGAGTTCCCCGCGCGATATGGCGCTCCGGCTAACGGAATGACGTCGCCGTATTCCGTTGCGTCTATCAATACCTTACATTTTATGTTGTTTCCACCCGTTTTGATTCCGGTGACTACATTTCCTTTGACTTCTACTTCAGAAATCCGCGCGCCCAGCATTATGTCCAGCTTTCCGCCTGCGGAGCGAACGCCTTTTACAAGTTCGTATAGTATGTTTTGTCCGACTTTGGGCTCAAACGATATCGTCCGGTTTCCGAAATAACCCAGGTTTGGAGATTTATTGAGATCTTTGTAGTGTTCCTCGACAGCATTGATAAATTCACGGTAAATTCCGCTCTTCTGATTGCTTAAGTCATCCATCGTAGTTACCCCTGCCGCTGTCATTTGTCCTCCTATCCACGAGGATTCCTCTGTAACAAGAACATTTACTCCCATACGAGCAGCCTGTATTGCCGCCGTGATTCCGCCGGCGCCGGCGCCGGCAACTATAACATCGTATTCCGTTTCGCCCGCGTAACTTCCGGGCGTTGCCGGAAGCATAATAATCACGCACAAAAATCCAACAAGTAAACTTCTACGATATCGCAACGATAAATTAAGCAGCTTCAGACGTTGAGTGAAAATAAGAGCGCTCCAAAAAAGCGGCGCTTTGATTTTTGTATTCATCGTGAGCCTCCGTTTACAAGTTGTTTAAATATCCATTATTATGTTTATGATGTAATTTATTAACTCCAAAAATAAGTGGTTTTTCAGCGCCCTCGTTGACGCCTGAGGTTAATCGATGTCGCGTCCTTTCAAGACGCAGTTGTTGGTGACCGACCTTCACTAGTTGATATTTATTCGTATGGTTGACGTCTTCACCTTGTTCCTTTTCTCTTTTTGACCTCTCTTTTTCCTCTCTCGCCTCTCTCGAGAGATTGTTCTGTCTTCAGCTCTCAGTTCTCAGTTCTCAG
>WRNQ01000134.1 GCA_009776565.1 Synergistaceae bacterium
GCAATTCTGGACGAAATCCTTGGCGAAAACGGCTACACAAGAAGAACAAATAATGACGCGGAAACTGAATTGAACAATGCAGGAAATATTACGATAACGCGAGAAGAAAGCAATAATAGAATGCAGGACGAACATAGCGCTTCTTCAGGAGTTGCAAGCTGTGCGAGGCGCCATATTCAGGAAAAATTTCAGCCTGCTGAAAGCGCAAAAAAGCTATCTGCACTTTACCGAAAAATTTCAGGCGGGAAAGGATGAAGATAGCGGCTCAATCAATTGAGCTATTGAGGAAAGCGACAGCTTCAGGGTGGAGAAGTAGAGCAGTATTCTCTTTTATCAATACGCTATTTCGCTTATTCNNGCCNAGGAGAAAAGTGGCGTTGGAGAACCTTGCTATAGCTTTTCCAGAAGTAACAAGGGACTTGCATAAAGAATTATTAAAAGGTATGTATACAAACTTAAGCTGGTTGATAGTGGAGCAATTATTGTTGCAACGCGACCCGTCAATGGCAGAAATCTGGGTCGATGAGACAGAGGGCGAAGAGTACGTAAAAGAGGTTCTAAAGCAAAAAGGCGGAATGATAATTATCACGGCGCATTTTGGCAATTGGGAGCTTTTATTGGCCTGGGGCGTACAGCACGGATATCCGGTTTATACTGTATCCCGGGGACCAAATGATCCTGATTTGGACGAGCTTTTGACAAAATACCGAAGTAACTGCGGGGCAAAAATGCTTGACCGCCGCTTAGAATCGGCTCAAATGATAAAGTTGGTCAGGCTTTTAAAAGCAGGAAATTTTGTAGCAATTACGGGAGATGTAAACGAATACGAGGGGATTACACTGCCGTTCTTTGGGCGTAACTGTAAAACTTCGGTTGGCGCGGCTTATTTAGCTATACTTGCCGATGTCCCGGTTGTTCCATATTTTCTATTTCGTAAGGCGCCATTTAGCCACAAAGTTGTGATAGGGGACCCGATAATAGCTCCGGAAGAGGGGACGCGTGAAGAAAAAGCGGAAGCTATCACGCGTGAAATAAACAAGCGTATTGAAAATGCAATTAANGTGGCGCCTTCTCTTTGGTTTTGGATGCATAAGAGGTGGAAAGAATGATATTTGAATTTATGTCGCATGGATCTATAGTTGAGTTACCNGAAGACTCCATTATTATTGATGGTTACAGGTCNGAGGACGTAATTTTGCTTCTTCCGTATAACAGATATCTGCAAGGGAAGATGCTAAATGGNTATGAGAACTGGAAACTTTGNAGAATTGGACATACGGAACAAGAAGAAACTTACCTTTATGAAAGAGAAGCCCGGCTCTTAAGTTTTGATAACGGTCATGAGGTTATCATTTCGCGCGAAGATGTAGAGAAACTGAAAAATGCGTTATTATCATCAAACTCGCCTCCGGGNGAACACTTTCAAGCAGCGGCTGTACTTAAAGGAATTATTGAACCGGAAATAGTGAACAGTGAATTATTTGTTTTTGATGAGGAACTTGCTTTGATGCAATTGGAAAGAAAAATTGAAGCAAAAGCGGCTTATTGGGCTATAAGGTTTGCTCTTTCAAGAGGAGAGCATGATACTGTATCGCGCATAAAATTATGGTATCGCATTGCTCCCCTCATAGCATTCTCAGAACCAAAAGTTCTGGTGTGGTTTTCTCTCACGCAAATGCCTGACTCAGAAGCTATTACAATAATGAACTCGCTTGGATTCTCGGACGAGAATATAAATAAAATTGCTGATCAAACAGTTTCTCCTGTAGTGCTTTTTGGCAGGAATGGAAGTTTGCTTTTTATTTCGTACGGAGACGGACACAGAACGCCAATTTTCAGAGAATGGGCGTTCTATCCAAAGTCAGTATGGAATGAATTGCGCGAGCAGAAAAGAAAAACGCTGAGAGACCTTCTTGCTATTGCCTGGGGCGCAAATGAGGCGCGTCAGGCTTTAAAATTAAGTGCCCGATACACTAAAATTCAGGTTAAATAATTCTATGGAGGCATTCATATGCTTACGGTAATGAAGAAAATGCTTCTCATAAGGCATGGAATAACTGACTGGAATGCTGATGTGCGTTTTCAGGGCTCAACCGATATCCCGCTGAACGATTTTGGGTATCAACAGGCATCAAGAACTGCGGCAAGGCTAAAAAGCTGGCAGGGAGTCCCTATCTACTCCAGTCCTCTTAAAAGAGCTATGCAAACAGCAGAGACAATATCCGCAAACGCGCCCGTAATTCCGCTTGATGAACTGACGGAAATCAATTTCGGAGAATGGGAAGGAGCTTGTGTGTCAGATATAAGAAAGAAAAACAAAGGAGCTCTTGATGCATGGCATCGGGATGGATTTTTTGCAATACCCGGAAATGCNGAAACCTGGGAGCAGATATATAATAGNGTTAATAAAGCAATTAGTATATGTCAGGCGAGCGAAGAAGAACGCATAATGATAGTAGCGCATGGCGGAATTTTGCGGGCGATAATAATAATNCTTCTTCAANTNGACCCGCATTCAGCATGGAGATTAGCTATTTATAACTGTTCCATANCNGGGATTGACATATGCAGGGGAGTTAATAACCTGGTATTTTTNAACGATANANTACATCTTAAAACGGAGTCGGATTATAATGTCCCTTTCTACTATTGATAATGATTTTAATGAAGAAGAACTCTGGCNCTCTGCNGAGTCAGGCGATGATTCCGCAAGAGAGGCTATAATCGTAGCTTACAGACCTCTTGTATTTTGGCTTGCCGGAAAATTTAACGTCAACACGTCAGTAAAGCAGGACCTTATTCAGGAGGGAATGCTGGCATTGATAAATTCAGTCGATAGATTTGAATATGAAAGAGGGATAAAATTTTCAACTTTCGCATGGCATAGAATAAGAGGTCAGATGATAAACATGCTTGCGAGAAGCGAAAATAAAGCNCCTGTNCCAATTCCGGATGAAATAATCAGTAATTGGATGNCGCCAGTTTATGATGAAGACAACGAAATTTGGATGTGTGTGGAAGAAAGCATAAAAAAATTGCCAAAGCGGGAATCCGAAATAATTTCTGCTATATTCAAAGATGGTAAAGAGCCAAAAGAAATTGCGTCAGAGCTCGGATTGGATATAAGTCATGTTTACCGCCTGCGAAGAAACGCGGTTGCTCATTTGAAGGAAATATACGCCATAAAATAGACGCTTGCGGGGATAATATTAAACGTGGATTTTAAATGAAAGGAGAAGCGCGCATATGGCAGAGAAAATTGAGAAAAAAATAACACGTGTTATGAGGTGGCTTGAACGTTGCACTCAAGCGTGCCGGGGCGAGAGTTATGGAAGCGCGCTGATGGATATTGAATGTGCAAGGGTTGATTTTGATTCCGCAAGAGATGAAATATGGAATGTAGTACATGAACAATATAACCCTAAAAACGGAAAGATTTATTTTATAAAATTCATGCGCACAGCCTTAGTGTCAGCTGCTATACTATTAGCGGTTGCGGCGCCGATTTCATTTATAGAAGATAAGTTTTCTGCGATAGCGACAACAAGCTCTCTTGAATGGGTNAATGCAGATGAAAAAGTTCTTCTTGACAACCTTAGGGAGCAATTAAGCAATGCGAATTCCGGGTGGACTNCGGACTTGATGGATTCNCCTGCNGCAATTTACCTGGANGAATCGGAGACCGATATTAAGGTAGCTGAGAATACTTCATTTCCAGACAAGCCCGAACAAAAATTTTCATCTGGTAATAGTATTACCGGTGAACAGCGTGTAAAAAATGATAAAACTAGTATAATAAATGAAACACAAATTTTCACTCTTATCAAAATAGGAGAAAACGCGTTGATGAATAAACCTTCGGCGGTGACAGTAGAAAGGTAGTTGGTTAAAGGTGACAAAAAAAGTTTTTTCAGTTTTATTAATACTATTTTCACTATTGATGCTAAGCAATCCGGCTCTGGCAGCTGAACCCCTGGTAACTATAGTGGAAATAAAAGGAAATACCAATGTTGACACAGCTTACATACTTGGGGCAGTAGAAACAAAAGCAGAAACTTTTCTTGATAGAGAAATGCTGCAACGCGACATTGAAAGCATTTATGAATTGGGTTTCTTTTCAACTGTCGATATGGAATTATTTCAAGCATACAATGGCGTGGGAGTATCTTTTGTTGTCAGCGAGAACCCTGTAGTCGAGAGCATATCATTTTCTGGAAATACTGTTTATAAAGATGAACAGCTTTTGGATGTAGTTTTCACTCATCCAGGATCAGTATTTAACAGAATATTCTTCCGCAACGACCTTGATAGAATTCAGGAAAAATATTCCAACGACGGATATGTTATGGTTCGCATTGCGGATGTTTCAATAAGCGGAGGGAATATTTACGTACAGATAATAGAGCCGCGTATAGGCGACATAATAATACAGGGAAACAGGAAAACTAAAACAAGAATAATAGCCCGCGAGATTAAACTGAAAAAAGGAGACATTTTTAACGCTACGGCATTTCGTTACCAACTTGGAAAATTGAATAACCTCGGCTATTTTGACGATGTTAACGTCGGTTTTGATCAAGGAGATACTCCGGATACGAGCGATATTATTATTTCCGTCAGCGAGAAGAAAACTTCGTCAATAGCATTTAACGTTGGGTATGGTTCCGACGGAGGATTCAGCGGCGGTATAACTTATAGGGATGTAAACTGGGCAGGGCTGGGACACGTTGCGGAAGTCGGATTTGAACTTGGAAATAGCGAACAATACTGGATCCAGTATTCAAGCCCATACACAGACAAATATACTTATGGGTGGAAAGT
>WRNQ01000135.1 GCA_009776565.1 Synergistaceae bacterium
TGCCGCGTCGGTTACTTCGGGTACTTATAATTTCACAATAACCGCGTCCAATGGGGTCAACCCCGACGCCACGCAGAACTTTACCCTGACGGTGACCGATGAGTCTACAACTGTTCTCGTAACAGGCGTAACTCTAAACAAGTCATACATTTCGATTCACAGAGGAAGCGGCGAGCAATTGACAGCGACAGTCCTGCCAACTACCGCGACAGACAAGAGCGTGACTTGGAGCAGCGACAACCTGTATGTGGCGACGGTCGACGCGAATGGACTGGTGACAGCTATAGGACCAGGTTCCGCTATCATAACCGCGAGGACAGTAGACGGAGGATTTGAAGCAACTTGCTATGTGGCTGTAACAACCCCGGCGACCAGTGTAACTATAAGTCCGTCGGTAGTATCATTAGATGTCGGAGAGATTTATTTCCTTATGGTGACAGTTGAGCCATTTAACGTGAGCAACAGCAACGTAGCGTGGAGCAGCGACAACGAGGCTGTAGCGACAGTCACTCAAGGCGGGCTTATAAGAGCTGTCGGAGGTGGAACTGCAACAATAACCGCAACTACGGCTGACGGCAGCGGAGTTGCCGGCACATGCACCGTTTACGTAGATTCTCTTATGACCGAAGCTACAATGGATGTGACAACGGCGCTAGCTGAACTTCTTGCGGAAATCTCAACCGATATTGGCATTGTCTTAACAGAGCCGATAATATTTATTCCTGCCGATTCTTCTGATATATCATCACAAATTGATATGCTCTCGGCAATGATGCCAAATATCAAACCGGAAGATCTGCATGTGAACGAACATGGAGTTATAACCATTCAGGATTGGATAGCGAAGGACATTGCCGAAAAATTGCCCGGCGTGGACCATGCCGAAGTAATAACATTGCCGGTGTTTGAAGCTGTTTTAAATAACGCCGGCGAGATAGCGGCAGTATCGTTTAAGGTAAAAGGAAGCAGCCTGATGTTTGATGGAATTGTATCCATACCGGAAAATGTGAGGCTGCTGATGATACTTTCGTCGGACAGCGGCGATTGGTTTAACTATACGAGTACAATATCCGGCTTAAACGATAAGACATTTACAATTCTGGATATGAGTAACAAAGTATTCACTGGTGATTTAGAGTCCGGCGAAGATTACAAACTGCTCTTCCTGATAAAGGATGGCGGCAGTTACGACCTTGACGGGCAGGCGGACAGATCTGTTTGGGGCATTTTGGCGCTTATCGGAGTTCCTGTGAAGTAACGCCAGAAGCCTTTAACTACAACCATCGCCCAATAGAACCGTAGGGGACGGGCTTGCGTGTGACGGCCACTGAGCGTGTAGGGGAGGCAACCTGCCTCCCGTGTTTATAAACCCAGACCATCGCCCGTTCCGGCTGCCGGAACGGTCCCGTCAGGGGCTCGTCCCGTTCTGATAACCGGAACGCTCTGTTAGGGGAACCGCCCCCTTTTCAAAGGGGGCGCCCCGAAGGGGCGGGGGTTTGCAGTGCCCCCTTTGTGGGGGTGCACCATAACTACGATAACCGCTTATAAAGCGTCTTCGCGCCATCCCTCCACTGAGGGGAATATCCGAGAGTAGCTTGGATAGAGGAATTACTAACAAAGGTAACAGTATATATTAGATTTATAGTGGGCGTTGCCTTAAACATGTGCATCGCCCACTTGTGAAAGTAAACGATACTATATTTTCTGGGTCGCCGCCCGCCACGCTGGCGCTCGCGGCTAAAGGCCGGGCGTGGCGAAGACGTGTCATAATTATCGCCGACTGAGTCTATACGCATAGCGAACGTGACAAAAGAAGCCTGATAGCAAATTCGCGCTAAAATCAGATTGTTCTTTGATTTTTGTGTTTCCGGTATGAGTTCAGGGAACGGGAAATACGGCTCCAGTAAACGTCGCTGTCTCCTCCATAATATCTGCCAAGAGCTGTTTGGAGACTGTCGCTGTCTCTTATATATCTGGATAACAAAAGACAACCTGCCGCAGCCCCAAACTCCGGCTGAGTGAGCAGCTCCTCGCTTGAAATCCCATTTGCCTGGAGCAGCCCGGAGTGGACACGCCATACAACCTGCATTAAACCAAGCGCGCCATAACCGCTCTTCGCGTTAGTATCAAAATGGCTCTCGGTATTCATTACGGCTACCGCCAAGTCAAACGAAACTTCATACTTGACGCTGTAATGTTTTAATGCAGAAGCTATCCGAAATGCTGATTTAGGTGAGATACTACTATTCTGGGTTTGAATAAAGCTTGAAAGTATTTCCACATCCGACATATATTTGCCATAAACTGTGTCAACTTCAGATATTTTACTATTAAAACCAGGCAATGACATGGAAACAATATCTTTTGCAAGATAATTCCAGCCATTAATGAAGCTTTCCGCATTAGATTGGCGCCAGGGCTGTTCCATTCTGATATCAAAAGGCGCCATAAAAAACATTATCATACCGAGACTTGACAGCATGTATATTGCAAAGCCTGACAAAAATAACAAAAATATTGCGCGGCGGAAACTATGCAGCAATATAATCCCTCTTTCTCAAATGGAGGTTTTGGAAAAGCAGGAAAATTGCATATTCCAATTTTTTGACACTAACGCTCTATGTTATTTTGCAGTGAACTTCCGGCTATATAAAAGTTGATTGTCATCCAGGAATCGCAATGGGTTATAGGCTATCCCATTATAAAGAATCTCAAAATGAAGATGATTGGCAGTTGAATTGCCGGTGCTGCCAACATACGCTATTACCTGACCTGCGCCTACGGTATCTCCTTTTTGTACAGCAAATTCGGAACAATGACCATAACGCGTCTCAATTCCTTTTCCGTGGTCTATAATAACAAGTTTGCCATAACCGCCCAAAACCGAGTCGGCGCGTTTTACCACTCCGCTTCTGGCTGCTACAATGGGCGAACCATGCGGCATAGGTATATCTATGCCATGATGAATTCTACCCTCATTTCCGCCAAGACGAAAACCATAATGGGAAGATATTCTGCCTCCTGCGACAGGCCATACAAACGGCTCATTTTCAAGTAATTGATTGGTTTTCGGCAAGTTGCTGAGCTTCGCTACATTTTTGGTTACACTTTTAGTTACATTTTCGGTTTCGTTTGCCAGAAAATCATACGCTCCAATAAAGTCTGACAGTTTGGGCATATCTATATCATAATTTAAGGAAGGTAGTTTATCTGGGATTTTAATACTCAATAATTCAACAGGTACATCAAGAGTATCCGGCATTGGGTTCTCTTTTGGCATTATACCTGAATACGCCGCATTATTACAAAACATGATTGAGGCATATATAATCAGCGAAATCAGAGTTCTTTTAATCACTTTAAAGGCATCTCCTTTAAAAACAAACTAGCCAATACATCAAAACTTCTATACATATTATATTTTGCTCTTACGCATTAGTCAAATTTTAGAATATTAATACTTTTTGACCCTCTAAAATACTTGTCCATTGAGGCGCCAATAGTCAGCACTTGTTATTTTCACATTAACAAAATTTCCAAGCATCGATTCATCGCCGCCTAACAGGACAACTTTATCCGTAGGCGTTCTTCCCTGAATCAACCCTTCTCCCTTTGGGGCATGGTCGTCGAGAAGAATTCTATATTCTTTTCCTATTAATTCACAATTTATTTCAAGCGAAATTTTATTTTGAATGATATTGACCCGATTAAGTCTTTCCATTTTAACCTCAAGCGGCAATTGATCCGGAAAACGAGCCGCAGCTGTCCCTCCGCGTACAGAATATGCCGCAGTGTGGACCTGGTCAAAACGGACGCGGTTCAGAGCGTCAATGGATTGCTCAAAATCCTCCTCGCTTTCTCCGGGGAAGCCAACTATGAGGTCGCTGGTTATGCCAACTTCCGGAAGGCGCGCGCGTATTTTTTCGATTAAAGAAAAATATTCCTCTTTTGTATATTTCCTGTTCATTCTCTCTAAAATTTTATTGCTGCCTGCTTGTATAGGAAGGTTTATTGACGGGCATATTTTTGGTTCTTCCGCCATTGCCGTTATGATTTCGTCAGAAAAATCCTGCGGAAGTGAGGTCACAAAACGGACAAGCTCTATTCCTTTTATTTTTGCCACCTCTCTGAGCAAGGACGCAAAGTCCGGATAACTGTTGACGTTTTGCCCAAGAAGCGTAATCTCAACCGCACCGTCGTCCGCAAGCATTTGCACCTCTTTAATAACGCTCGCGAAAGGTCTTGCCAGAAACCTGCCGCGTAAATAGGGCACTATACAATACGCGCAAAAATTATCNCAGCCATGAGCTATCGTTACAAAAGCCCTCCAGCGGTTAAGTCTGAAATATGGCGACTCCCCAGGCTCAATGTCCACGAAGGAGCGCGGGTCATCATCCAAAAGAATCACTTTGCCCTTTGTTCTATCAGATAGCGACAACGCTGACTCAAGACCGTCGGGAACAAGTCCTATATGACGGGGGCCGGATACGAGGCGCACCCAGGGATAACGCGACAACATTTTTTTTCCAATATTTTGAGCGATACAGCCGGTTACGGCAACAACAGGCCGCCTGTTTTTCTCCCAGGACGCGGAATATCTTCCAAGCTCGCTCCATACTTTTTGTTCAGCTTTATCCCGAACGCTGCAACCGGTGAATATTACCACATCCGCNAGTTCCTCGTCAGAACGCTCTATCCAACCCCGGTTCACCAACGCCGTCCTTAATTTATCGCTGTCGTACACGTTCATCTGACAACCATAAACTTTCATCATAAAATTAA